>JAQVNH010000186.1 GCA_028703215.1 Eubacteriales bacterium | reverse complement strand
GACGCGAGGAACGATCAGGTTTACACAGCGCTCTACAAGCAAAATGACGGAAGGCAAGAGAAATTAACTGAATATATGGCAGTTGACATTGGAGAATTAATTGAGAAAATAAGAGTGACCGGAGAAAATGCGGTTTTTATCGGAGATGCTGCCGGCTTGCATTCGGAACGACTCAAAGCGGAACTGAAAAGCAAAGCGCATTTCTTGCCTGGTAATCTCGGAATGCAGAGGGCTTCATCTGTAGCTCATCTTGCATATCTGAAAGCTGTTTCAGGAGATTTGTGCGATTGCTTCGACCTTGTTCCGATTTACCTCAGGAAGTCCCAGGCAGAGCGCGAGTTGGATAAAAAGAATAATATCTGCGGTCAGGAATCTTGAACAGATGAGAAGGCTATTATCGAAATTTAGAATTATCCCGACAATTCCGGAGCACATTGAAGATATCATGGTGCTTGAAAACGAGTGCTTTAGCGTACCTTGGTCAAAAAATGCGTTCATTGAGGAAATAACGCGCAACATGTTTGCCGTATATTTTTCGGCAATGGTTGACGATAAAGTTGTGGGTTACGCGGGAATGTGGAAAATAATCAATGAGGGGCACATCACCAATATAGCTGTTGCACCCGGCTACAGAAGGATGGGCATCGCAAGCAGCCTCCTGTGCAGGCTAATGGAAACGTCAATAAGCTCCGGGATAACCGCAATGACTCTTGAAGTTAGGGAAAGCAATATCGCTGCCCTTGCATTGTATAAAAAACACGGGTTCGAGATAAAAGGCAAGAGAACAAAATATTATTCCGACAACGGCGAAAACGCCATGATCATGTGGAACAGCAAAATAAGACCAGGGGGACAGGTTTAGTGGCTCTTTTTGAATATCATTTTCGAATATTGAAGAGCGAATACGCTGATTTCATATAATCAAATAAAAGCCACTAAACCTGTCCCCCTGGTCTTTTTTGGAGGTAGGATATTTTTAATATACAAAATGAATTAAAAAAATTGCCTGAAAGTCCGGGCGTGTATATTATGAAAGACAAGAACGACAAGGTGATATACGTCGGGAAAGCCTCTGTCCTGAAGAATCGAGTGCGCCAATATTTTGCGTCTCAGACCGGTTTCAGTGCAAAAACCGCTGTGCTTGTGCAAAATATTGACAGTTTCGAGTACATTGTCACGGATTCCGAATATGAAGCACTATTATTGGAATGCAATCTGATCAAAAAGCACCGGCCGAAGTTTAACATATTACTGATGGATGATAAAAATTATCAGTACATTAAAATAACAATGTTTGAAAATTTTCCCAGAGTCCTGTCGGTGAGAAAATATGAAAATGACGGTTCGAAATATTTTGGCCCTTATACATCGGGGTTTGCGGTGAAGGATACCATTGAGCTGATCAAGAAACTTTTTACACTTCGGACATGCCGAAAGAAACTCACGGGTGATAGCGTAAAAGAAAGACCGTGCCTCAACTACCATATTGGCAGATGCATTGCGCCGTGCCAGGGGAATGTCTCAAAGGAGAGTTACCGGGATATAGTAAATGATGTAACAGATTTTTTGAATGGCAGACATGAAAAGGTAATGGAAAAACTTGAACGGAAAATGACCGAAGCGTCAGATAATCTGGATTATGAAGCGGCGGCACTCTTTAGAAATCGGATCAGCGGGCTCAAACATATTTCGGAGAAGCAGAAGGTTCTAGTAAACAAGCCTGTAGACAGGGATGTGGTCGCTCATTTCAGGAAGGATGCATATGCGTGCGTCCAGATATTTTTAATAAGAAACGGCAAATTGATCGGCAGCGAGCAATTCTTCGCCAAGGACGATGAAAATGCTGACGAAAAGGATCTCTTTACTTCCTTCTTCAAGCAGTTCTATCAGTCGAGAGAGGAAATTCCCGGTGAGATAGTCAGCGAATGTGAGATCGATGACAGCCTGCTTATCAAAAATTGGCTTTCCATAAAAAAAGGAAAAGCTGTGCATATAGGAATTCCCTCGAAAGGAGAAAAAAAGCAGCTTGTCATGATGGCGGCGCAGAATGCGAAGATCGCTCTTGAGAACTATCTCTCCGGAAAAGAGAAAAACGAACCAGATACGACTGCATTGCTTAAGCTTCAGGAATTGCTCGGGCAGGTCAGGTTTCCTGAAAGGATAGAGGCCTTTGATATATCCAACACAGGTTCTTCAGAAATCGTTGCATCAATGGTGGTATACTTAAACGGAGCAATGTGCAAGGACGAATACAGGAGGTACAGGATACGAAGTCTTGATGCGCCTGATGATTACGCCGCAATGCAGGAGGTGCTTTTCAGAAGATTCAGAAAAGCATCCGAAAACGGCAGGACTGACGATGCCAACCGGCAGAAGATGCCGGACCTTATATTGATCGACGGCGGCAAAGGACATGTAAGCGCAGCTGAGGAAGTGCTCAATAAGCTTGATATTAAAATAAGCGTGTATGGCATGGTGAAGGATGAGAAACACCGCACCCGAGCGCTTACCTCAGATAAAAAAGAAATCCGGATAAATGAAACACCGGAGGTATACAGGTTTATATACCGGATTCAAGAGGAAGCGCACCGATTCGCGATCGAATACAATAGAAAACTGGGATCAAAAAGATATTCGCATTCAGCGCTCGATGAGATATCAGGCATCGGACGGCAGAGGAAAAAGGCTCTGATGAAACATTTCAAATCAGTGGTTAAAATCAGACAGAGCAATGTGGATGAACTTATGCAGGCGGAGGGAATAAACATAAAAACGGCGGAGGCAGTTTACAGATAT
>JAQVNH010000185.1 GCA_028703215.1 Eubacteriales bacterium | reverse complement strand
CATGAAATAGATCGAATCCGCTGTCATGCATATATGCAGTTAAAGAATGAGGGGGTGGTGAACGACATGGCAGAATCCGGGACGAAATCAGCCACTTTTGCAGGGGGATGCTTCTGGTGCATGGTACATCCGTTTGAGGAAATAGACGGGATCATCAGCGTTACTTCAGGTTATACGGGAGGCAGGACAAAGGATCCGACCTATGAAAAAGTATGTTCGGGCGAAACAGGCCACTACGAAGCCGTGCAAATCAGATTTGATCCCGCGCTTATTTCCTATGAACAGATTCTGGAGATATATTGGCAGCAAATCGATCCCACAGATCAATTTGGTCAGTTTGCGGACCGCGGACAGTCGTACCAAACAGCGATATTTTATCATGACGAAGAACAAAGAAAAGCTGCGGAAGACTCGAAAAAAGCATTGGCATTGAGAGGAAAGTTTGAAATGCCGGTCGCGACAAAAATACTGCCCGCGTCAGAATTTTACCCTGCTGAGGACTGCCATCAGGATTACCACAAGAAAAATCCGGCGCATTATCAACGATATCGCAAGGGTTCCGGGCGTGAGGCGTATGTGGAAAAAAGAAAGAGGGAGAGCAGGGAACGTTTGAAGTCGGTGCTGACAGAAATGCAATATCGCGTGACACAGGAAAATGGGACAGAACCTCCTTTCCAAAATGAGTTTTGGGATAACAACAGGGAAGGTATCTATGTCGACGTGGTATCAGGTGCCCCTCTGTTCAGCTCGGAGGATAAGTTTGACAGCGGATGCGGATGGCCGAGTTTCACAAAACCGATAGATCCGGCTGATATTGAGGAGAAATTCGATGACAGCCATGGGATGAGCCGGACAGAGGTTCGCAGCAAGGCGTCTGATTCGCATTTGGGACATGTTTTCAATGACGGACCTGGACCCGGAAAGCTGCGCTATTGCATCAACTCCGCCGCCCTGCGCTTCATTCCAAAAGAGGAGAAAAAATAGAGACCACAGAAAGACCAGGGGGACAGGTTTAGTGGTCTCTTTTGAAGGACCACGGGGACAGGTTTAATGGTCCAATTTTATGGGATTATTACGAAAGAAAGAGCCATTAAACCTGTCCCTGTGGTCTTATTAGGAGGGAAACATGGAAATATTGATAGAATACTTGCCTTTTCTTATACCAATCATTATTGCTGAACTAGTTTTAGGTATTGCTGCGCTGATACATGTGCTGCGGCATCCGAATTATCGATTCGGAAATAAGATCATGTGGATATTGATAGTCCTTTTTATATCTATAATAGGACCGCTCTTATATTTTATTGCCGGCAGAGGTGAAGATCAGTGAATGTTCTCGAAATCAGGCAGCTTTATAAAAATTTTGGAAGCCATGAAGTTATAAAATGCCTAAACTTGTCGGTTCCGGAAAATTCTGTGTATGGTTTCGTTGGAAAAAACGGAGCAGGAAAGACAACAACAATGAAAATGGTGGTCGGACTTTTAAAACCAGCCGCCGGTGAAATATTTGTTTGCGGCGAAAGGGTGTCATATGGGGAAACGAAAACCAACCGCAACATTGGTTATCTGCCGGATGTGCCGGAGTTTTACGGGTATTTAAGACCGATGGAATACCTTAAATTGTGCGGTCAAATTACTGGTATGTCCGGGAAGGAAACCCGAGAGAAAAGCGAGGAAATGCTTTCGCTGGTTGGACTCGCAGACGCAAAACGGAAAATCGGAGGATTTTCACATGGTATGAAGCAGCGTCTCGGAATAGCTCAGGCGCTGCTTAATGAGCCTAAATTGCTGATATGCGACGAACCGACGTCAGCGCTTGATCCGATAGGAAGAAAAGAAATTCTTGATATACTATTTAAAGTAAAAGGGAAAACAACGGTCATATTTTCAACTCATATTCTTTCTGATGTTGAAAGGATATGCGACCATGTCGCTGTTCTTCACCGGGGCAAAGCAGCTCTCGTTGGCACGCTTTCTGAAATAAAAAAGCGTCACAGGCATGACATTTATGTAATCGATTTTAAATGTGCCGAAGATGCGGATTCATTTTCCGGCAGCGATGAATTGAAATCTTCCGCAATCGAGTATAAAAAAGAAGGACTTACGTTATCAGTAAAGGTTTCGGACATTAACGGGGACGGTCAATTTTTGATAGATCTTCTCTCAAAACAGAAAATAACGCCTTCCAAGTTTGAAATAATAGAGCCGACGCTGGAAAGCTTGTTCGTGGAGGCGGTGCAATGAAAAATTATCTCACCTTCACAAAAAAAGAACTTGTCGAAAGTTCCAGAACCTACAAACTTCTTATCATGCTCACAGTTTTTTTCATTTTCGGAATGATGAGTCCGCTCACAGCAAAAATATTACCGCAGATTCTCTCACAATTCATGCCGGAGGGAATAACCATAACCCTGCCTGAACCGTCGGCTATCGATTCCTGGGGCCAGTTTTTCAAAAATATATCTCAGATGGGTTTGATTTTGATGGTTATCGTTTTCAGCGGAGTTTTGTCGACTGAACTGTCCAGGGGCACACTAATAAATATCCTGACAAAGGGGCTTTCCCGTTCCACGGTGATACTTTCAAAATATACCGGCATGGCTGTCATTTGGACAACAAGTCTGGTCCTTGCTTTTCTAGTAGGTTGGGGATACACTGCATACTTATTTCCGGGTAGCGGAATAGTGAATCTGTTGTTTTCGGTTTTTTGTCTGTGGCTGTTTGGAATGTTTTTATTAGCCGTGCTTTTATTTGCTTCAACGCTCATAAAAAATAATTATGGATGCATGGTCATAACCGGAGCTATTGTGGTTGTTTTAAC
>JAQVNH010000015.1 GCA_028703215.1 Eubacteriales bacterium | reverse complement strand
TGCTGGCGCGCCTGCAATTGTTGCATTTCCTTCCGGAAAGCTTTTATTTACTACGGCATTCGCGCCTATCGCCATATTATCGCCGATAACGATTTTTCCAAACATCTTAACTCCCGGCCCGATGTAACAATTATCTCCCACGACCGGAGCGGAGGCGTCTTTCCCTGCTTGAGTCCCTATGCTCACACAAACATGAAGACGGCAATTTTTTCCTATTCTTGCTGTCCCGTTTACAACAATCGTTCCTTTATGCGCAATAGCCAAACCCGGGCCAAATGCATTTGGAGGTATGGTAAAGCCAAGTTTTGTTCCCATCCTTCTGAACCTCAGAAATACACAGGTTTTGGCTAATTTGGGCTTATTGCAGTTGTGGTAATATTCCGCCTTTCTCAGCAGCCGTTGAAATTTCCATACCTCATGATAAATGAGATTGTTCAATGTTTTCTTGATTTGCAATGCTTTTCGGTCAGCTTCCAGATAATATAAGTAGTCTTGCTTTGATTTGATCATAAATGCTCCTCGTTGATACCAATAAGGTTTTTTACTTTGTTTATTCTACTGCTTTTGCAATGATTTGAAAACACTAAACACTTATATCAGCAATAAAACCATTATTCTTAAAGTATCCTGCCGCGCTTAAAAGCGACGACTAAATCAAAAAGCTTCATTCTCTCCATTGATTTGTCTCCGATAAATGAAATTGATTTTTGTCCGTCAAGACGATTATTCGGGGATGAGCGTGATCTGGATCATGGTTGGCTCGCTGCCGCCAAAGAGATTCTCTGAAATTAGCATACTCAATTCAAAGTTTTCCTTATTGCCGTTCATAGTCCACATATCTCCCATTGAAAAGCTTGATATGCCGGGTTCGCCGGAGAAAGCGGCTTCGTAGTATCCGATCGCGTCCGCTTGTGTCATATTAGTTTTGACTGTCAGCATGATAGTCCCGTCAGTATCTTTTTCATAAATAACAGCTGCTGCGTCTTTGGGAAGCGGGACGATATCTGACGGATAGTCGTCCGGGATCGCAATGCCGTCTTCAATATCAACGATTGGGCCAGTTCCCGAAATCGATTCCTGAAGAGTGTTTTCCCAAAGCCCGCAAAGACGTTCCAGCGCTGCGTACTCTGTATCATCAATGCCTTTGCCTTGATCATAGCTAAGCAGTACCTCGGAAAAGTCGGTACACAATTGTTCCAAACAAACACTTAGCCGCTCAAGCTCAGAAGCTCCCTCGCGTATCTTCTCCAAAATCAGCCGGGCATCTTCTTCGAGTTCAGTCTTGCCTTTGATCGCCATGCCAAGTTTCCCCGTATTATTTTGCACTTCCGCAATTGCCTCTCGATATACAGACATATATTCTCTCAGAACCGGCAGAAGGCTTCCCATTGCTTCCGCTGCCTCTTGTTGTTCGCCGCCTCCGCCACCATCCAGGCTGAAATCTTCCAGCTTCCGAAGAGAGCCTCCTGACGACTCCATATTGTCCAAGCTTTCGTTCGCCCGAATAACCTCTCCGTTGAACTCTGAGCTATTTACAAGCATCTCAGCCTCATTTATTGCATCTCTTGCATCCGCAGAGCTTTCCACAGAAAAACAATCGACGTAACTCTTGATCCCATCTGATGCGTCTATTATCGTCTCCATCTCACGCTCAGCTTCCAATGCGTCTTTCCAGGCATCGGAAAGTTTTTCCGCAGCGTCTTCCAGTTGTTTGTCTTTTTGGGCTTCTGTTTTCAGCTCGTCAAGAAAATCCTTAACCTCGTCATAAGCCATTTTTTTATAATCAAACATAAAAGTGCCCTGGGGAGCCCATTTACCGCCCGTTTTCTCATATATCAATGTTTGACTCGAGTTATAAGTTTTTTCGTTGAATAAATGAGGCAGTCCCGGCATCAATCCAACTTCACCATATGGAAGCTCTTCGGGTGTAAACACCCCGGTATCCACCAATGAAATTTCTGTAGGACCGATAATTTGGACCCAGTATGTTTTTTTTACGGGAGGATTGGTATATATGATCTCTGTGCTGCAGTCAAAGCGAACGGGATTGGTCGAAAAATCGAGATAATATCCCTTCTTTCCTCCAAGGGCGTCCGCAACATCATATGCCTTAAGTATTCCGTTGCCATAATACTCTGTCAGTATCCCGCAGACTTTTACTGTGGCAGTTCCGCTATATATATCAAGATAAGAATAATCCTTGATTCCGTCTCCCAATAACGAGATCCGCCTTGCCACGAGATAGCATTTATCAGTGCGTTCATCATAGGCGACAATATCCTCTGAAACCATCGCAGCGCTTCCCGTGACAGGCGTGTCGCCTTCCATTCCCGATACTGCTTTATAGGTCTCCTGAATGGTAGCGTTGCCCTGATAAAATATGGTGGAGTTCAATAATTTCTGTTTTTCCTCGTCATAGCTCCGAATCTGCTCCAGATACTGCTCCATTTCACTCGAAGCAGAGCTTTCCGATTGATAAGATGTGTCATTTACGCTCGATTGATTTGCCGGTTCAACGCCGGGACGCCCATTCAGGAGAGCCGCTCCTCCTATTACCGCCGCTGTGGCAACTGCGCCGCCGACACCTAAAAGAATCGCCTGTTTTTTATTCATGTGATTGCCTCCATCCGCTTTATGATTTCGAGTGGAGCCAACGAGCAGCGGGACTTCTAATATGTATTGTTCTTTGTTGGTTCTGTATTTATGCTACCACAGGAATAATATTTTCACAATCTTGATATTTCTTCCAAAATATATTATTATGTCTATGCAGTATAAAATTAAAACCAAGTCCAAAACTGGGGAGCCGGCGAAAGCCGTGCTGAGAGGAAGCAAAGCTTCGACCCATATGACCTGAACTGGATAATGCCAGCGGAGGTAGCATATAGTGATATTAATGTGCATCCCTTCGTCCTCTTCAGGAAGAAGGGATTTGTTTTTGAGAGGAGAATATTATGAGGAAGATTAATGTAAAGATGTTGGCAGAAGCAGGAATAATGCTGGCTCTGGCTCAGCTTTTAAGCTATGTGAAGGTGTGGACGGCTCTGATGGGAGGCTCGGTGACCCTTGCCTCAATGGTCCCGATATTGATATTCGCAATTAGATGGGGCTTGGGCAAGGGTGTTCTGCTGGGAGTAATTTTTGGCACTTTGCAGTTCGTGCTTGGGCCGATATGGTCTTTTCATCCCCTTTCCATTCTTTTCGACTATCTTGTTGCGTTTGGCTGCCTGGGACTGGCGGGACTTATCCGAAAAAGCACTCCCGGCATGCTGATAGGCTCCGGCCTTGGTATTGCGGGGAGATTTATCTGCCATGTCGTTTCGGGGGTTTTGGTATTTGCGAGCTTCGCTCCGGAAGGTCAAAGTCCGCTCGTTTATTCGATACTTTACAACGGAAGCTATATGGTGATAGAACTTATTATATCGGTAGCTGTTGTATTCGTGATGCTAAGATTCACACCGATATTGGATTTGCTGAAGAACAAGGATGAAGCTTGAAAGGAATAGTATTCGATGAAAGCTTTGATTATCGCAGCAGGAAACGAACCCCGGGGAAAAGCCAGGGATTTGGCGCAAGGTGTATGGGATTATATCGTATGTGCCGACGGCGGCGCTGAGCACGCCCTACATTTAGGTATAAAACCTGATCTTATAGTCGGAGATTTCGATTCGCTCTCCGCTGATATTTTAAAAATCTATAAGGACAGAGGAATCACTGTTGTCCGCCTGCCTGTCGAGAAAGATTTCACTGATCTGGAGTTCGCAATCGAACAGGTATTGGATCGCCGTGCAAATGATATCACTATTGCGGGAGCGGATGGCGGCGAATTTGATCACGAGCTGGCAAATTACATGTTAATGGCAAGATATGCCGGGAAAGACCGCAAAATCAGGATCATCACAAGTGAATTTGAATCTTGCGTCATCTCTCAATCAAAAATTCTGACAGGAAATACCGGTGACAAATTCTCCCTCCTTCCACTATCCTCATCAGTCGAAGAGTTGACAATCCGCGGCGCTAAATTTGAAACAGAGGGTCTTCTCCTGCCGTTTGGCAGCAGCCGGGCTTTGCGCAATGAATTTACCCAAAAGAGAGTGGAAATATATCTCGCAGCAGGAAAATTACTTTGCCTGAAGTATTGGTCGTCTGACAGCGGCTCGGCAGTTTGAGTGCTCTATATGTATTGCTCAACTGATCAGAACTAAGCAGTTTTAGGGTTTTATCAAGTGGCAAGAAAACAGCCCCTGTGCATATCTATTGTTCATAGGGTGACTTTTGCGGCGAGGCAGACTATCCTTATCTTAATAAACTGAAGAAAGAGGGCAGTCAAATGAATCAAATCAAAACAGGAATCTTTATTTCTAAATTGAGGAAGGACAAAGAGTGGACACAACTTGAACTTGCGCAGAAGCTCTGTGTTACCGATAAGGCGGTTTCGCGCTGGGAGACAGGAAAGGGTTTCCCTGATGTTTCAATGCTTGAGCCGCTGAGCGAAGCGTTGGGTGTTTCAGTAAATGAGATTCTTGTGGGTGATTTTATTAAACCCGATCAGTTCCAAAAGCAAGCTGATGTTACTATTATAAAAACACTGACCGAATCCAAGGAAAAAGGCAAAAAATTTATTACCTCCGCACTTTTTATTTGGGGCGGCATAATACTCATATTGTCGCTATTGTTTCTCGGATACGACACCTCCTGGGTGGCAGTATATTCATGGATAGGAGTGCTGCTCATTTCAGTTGCCGTATTCAGATTATTTTATAAAAGGAGGATAGCCGCGGTATTGTCCGCTTTCCTTGTTTTGCTGCTCGCATTTTGTATTTTTCATGCTCGCGATTATATCTATGTGACGCGGTACAATATGCCGCCCTTATACCGGACAAAGACGACAACCACTTTCTTTAATAACGAAAAGGTCATTAAATACGAGACTTTGTTTTATGATGTGTACAGGTATAACGCAGACACCGCGGAAGAATGGTACAATGTAGTCAAAAAATAACCGAGGAAGAACGAGGTGAGAAAATGGATTTTTTAGAATTATCAAAAACCAGATATTCTGTCAGATCTTTTGAAGAAAAGCCCATTGAAGAATGGAAGATCGAAAAGGTTCTTGAAGCGGGACGCGCAGCACCGACAGCTAGGAATTTACAGCCATATTTTATATACGAAATCAAAAGCGCTGCGGCAATAGAAACTATCAGAGGGATCACACGCTACGCATTCAACGCCCCCGAAATACTGCTTGTCTGCGGGAAGCCAGCTGATGGCTGGGTCAATACATTCAACGGGAGAAACAGCACAGAGATGGACTGCAGTATCGTCGCAACGCATATGATGCTTCAAGCCGCAGAATTGGGGCTCGGCACAACATGGGTATGCTATTTCGATACAGAAAAAGTAAAACTTGAGTTTGATCTTCCGGACGGCTTGGAACCCTATTGCCTGCTCCCGATCGGATATGCCACAAAAGAATCGGAACCATCTTCCAATCATGTGAAGAGAAAGTCAAAGTATGAAACAGCAGCCGAGCTATAGGAAGACAATCAATACAGGAAAGCTTAATAAAAATTGACTATTTTTATAAAGCGTGTTAGCATTTACAAATCAGCAGCAAAGTAATTTTTTGAATAGCCGGGAGAAAAGGTATATGAAAACGCTTAAAATAGGCAATTTAATAGCAAGGCTTCCTGTCATACAAGGCGGAATGGGCGTAGGCATATCATTATCCGGTCTTTCTTCAGCCGTTGCAAATCAAGGCGGAATAGGCGTTATTTCAGCAGCGGGTATCGGCATGATGGAACCTGACTTCTATACGAATTTTTTTCAAGCCAATATTCGGGCTTTGAAAAATCAAATTCGTTCAGCACGCCGGCAGACTGACGGCATCCTGGGCGTAAACATAATGGTTGCGATGTCTAACTTTGCAGATATGGTTAAGGCTGCCGTCGAAGAAGGCATCGATATTATTTTTGCGGGTGCCGGCTTGCCTTTGGATTTACCCAAGTACTTACTTAATACCATTCACACCAAAATCGTTCCCATTGTCTCTTCGGGCAAAGCTGCCAGAGTAATATGCCAAAGATGGCTGCAACGGTATAATCGATTGCCGGATGCCATCGTAGTTGAAGGTCCAAAAGCAGGCGGACATCTTGGCTTTAAACTTGAACAGATCGATGACCCTGCTTACTCTTTGGAAAACATAACTAAAGATGTCATCCAAGAAGCTGCCGTATTAACGCAAGAACGCGGAACACCGATTCCCGTGATTGCCGCAGGGGGGATCTATACAGGTGCGGATATCAGAAAATTTCTGGATTTGGGCGCTTCCGGCGTTCAAATGGCGACGCGTTTCGTGACAACAAATGAATGCGATGCTTCCCCCGCGTTCAAGCAATGCTATATCGATGCAAAGGAAGAAAATATAGGCATTATAAATAGTCCCGTCGGCATGCCGGGACGTGCCATCATCAATGATTTTATCAGGAGCAGCAACGCGGGAGAAAAAAAGCCCTACAAATGTCCTTATCATTGCCTTCTGACCTGTGATTATAAAAACAGCCCTTATTGTATCGCTCTTGCGCTGACAAATGCCAAAAACGGCAACATGAAATGCGGTTATGCATTTGCAGGACAAAACGCATATCGGGCAACCGGGATCACTTCGGTCAAGGAAGTATTTAAAGCTTTGATCAAAGAATACAATGATATTTCCTGATTCTCATTGCCAGATTTCTACCTGGTCAAGTTTCCATAACTCATTATAATTAATTAGTTTGTAAAGTAACGATACAGGAAAGTTATAATTTCCCCTCGTATACAACCGGTTTCGGGCGAGAAGGTCGTTGGGGTAATACCAACGGTAATTCCGTTTCCCACAGCCCACTGGATTGCATCAGCATAGTAGGCATCATCGGCAACATCGGCAAAGTTGTTTATGCCGCCCTGCGAGCCGGCTTTTGCAAATCGATAAATAAAGGTTCCGGCCTGCGCGCGGGTTACCGTAGCATCGGGTGAGAAGGTTGTTTTGGAAGTGCCGTTTGTAATTCCATTTTCTATTGCCCAAAGAAGCGCCTTTCCGTAATAGCTGTCCAAATCCACATCAGTGAAGCGGCAAACATTGCTTGTCGGTTCGGGAGTACCTGCGGCACGCCAGAGGAAGGTCACCATATGCGCGCGGGTGCAGGCTATTTCAGGAGAGAAGGTGGTTTTGGAAGTGCCGTTTGTAATGCCATTTTCTATTGCCCACAAGACTGCGTCGTAGTAATAATCATCTTTCTTAATGTCTTCGAAAGAATTGACTGCAGGAGTGGCCAGATCAGCTTGTGCCGCTGTAATAGCCGATGTTGCCGCATCCACTTCTGCCTGGCTGTTTGCCGTTGTGACTGTATTTGCATCTACTACTGCCTGATAGCTTGCCCAACTCTCTGCAGTGTAATCAGCTTCTGCTACTGCCGCTAATGCTGCATTGTAAGCTGTCAAGTCTGCTTCTGCCGCTTCGCCGCTCTCGCCTGCGGTCAAGCCTGTAGTAAAGCTGAATGTATAGTCATTTGTTTGTAAATCATTGTTGTCGTCCTTCACAGAGCCTTTTGGCACAACAACCTTGTATTTTGTCTCATTCGCCAGTTCGCTCGAAGGAGAAATTGTCAGCCATTCGCCGTCCAGCCTGCTTGTTGCGGAAATCCTTGATTCCTGATCACCGGAGATCGAGGCAAGATAAATATTGCCATATGCAGGGCCCGCAATGATCAGCTCACTGTATTTTATCCTAATATCAGAATCAGAATCGATCTCATCCCCCTCGTCCCACGGATCAGTAAATATAACCGAAGGACTTCCTGAGACGGTTTCAAAACTCGTTTCATAGTTATTCTTCAGCACATAGCCGAAGGTATCCGCCACTGCTCCGGAGGGAAGGCTGAGCTTATAAAGCGTACCGTTTGCCAGTGGCTGTGAAGGCGTTATAGTAAGTATTCTGCCTTCAATTGCTTTTGTAAACTCAACTTTGTTAAGAAAATGATCGGTGAGCGTTATCTTGCCGTATTCAGAACCTTCCGAGACGGGTCTGCTGAAGGTCAGCGTTATGACCTCGTTAACTCCGACATTTTTATCTCCGTTTGCGATATTCATAGATGCAACGGAAATTGAAACCGGGTATATTTCTAATTCCTGCATGTTATTTTCCAATGAATATTCCGATATTCCTATCGGAGTTACAGCTCTTATCTTCAGCTGATAGCGTCCGTTAATATCTGCAGTCAATCCGGCAGACGATATCAGGAAATCCAGGTCGGCGAAATCGCCGGGGCTTAAGGTTTCAATTGTTGAGGATGCTATTGCCGCGCCTTGATGCTCAAGAATTACCACAATATCCTTAAGTGTTGCTGAACCCCTGTTGCACAGAAGCGGTGTCACTAAGTAATCATTCCCCGTCAGTCCGTTCCAATTAACCTCTTCGACAGAAATATCATGCAGGTATACTTCAAGGCTCGCAGAATTATTATTCCGGTCAATCTCTGTAACGCCCTCTCCGGGAATTACTGCTGCATGCAGGCTATAGGCCGTTCTTGCGGTGTCCTCCAAAATCCATTCTATTTCAAGGGTTATATCCGAATGCGCCGGTATGGGGTTTTCAGTTGTAATTTCACCGATTTTAACTCCGTTTTCGGGCGTTCCGTCGTAAATGATCAGTCTCGCATTTTCAGCAAAATCGCCTTTATTGCTGATTGTGCCGTATATCTTTACAGCAGTGCCCGGGAAGGGTATCTTTGCGCTCAGTTCAATCCCATCAGTTTCGGAAATCTCCAGGTCGCGCCGGGGAGTATAGGTCGCCAGATTTATATCAACCTTGTCCCCGGGGGTTCTGTACTCTGCGCCGTCTCTTGCCTCAGTAATTATTTCCGCTGCGGCAAATGCAGTATTCAATTTCCCTTCACTCGTAAAGACAGAGCTTATAGATCTTATGTACCCCAGATCATCTGTTAGATATGCTTCACTACTCCAAACCTTGTTTTCAACATCGAAGAACAGAGCGGCAAGATGTCTTTTAAGGTTTTCATCTGTTTGCGGAAAAACAAGGGCTATCAGGGGCTCTTCTCCGTCTTTTGCTGTGATCGAATAATTGCTTGATACTCGGGAAAGCGCATCGGCCGTTTCAGTCTCGCCCGTTAGTCCTTGCTGATACACAAATTGCTCCTCCCGGCTCCAGGCCATAAACCAATCTCCCTTACTGAAAACAGCTTTGGCATATGCGTCCGGAACATCATTATTCGTTATTCGGACAGCCTCTCCCCATGAATTTGCGGCTATATCGAAAATCCTTGCATAAAGCTCCCAATCATTCGTGGTGGACGCGTCATTGTCTTCATCAAGAGAGTATAGGAGCAGGTATTGGCCATTGCCGAAATACAAGCTCGAATTGATTATATTCGGCAAATTATCCTGCAGCGCTGCGGCTTCACTCCAAGTGCTGCCATTCCAGGTCGAGTACACAAGCTGATTGCTGCCTGCACCTTTGTCTGTTAAACCAAAGCTCTGAGATTTCGTCCAAACCAGGAGCCCGTTGTTCTCATTTTGGGCTGCGATGCATGGAGTGTGGTCGTAAAGCTCGTCATCGGATAGCGTAACGGAATTAAACTCTCCGGTTCCGGAGTATATACCATCAGAAACGCTTATCTCTGAGTGCTTAATTATGCTTTCAAATGAAACATCCTCGTCGGTCAAAACTCGTTTGAAGTTCTGCCAGGCAACAAGCATTCCGTCACCCGCCCCGGCTGCGACCGGGCTAAAGTCAGCGGTCCCGTCATTGTTCAGCTTCTGAGGTGCGGACCATGCTCCTCCCCTGAGTACTGAGTAATGCATCTGGCTGCGGTTGACATCGCTGCGTTCAGGGTTGTCGTCCGCCCAAATCATCCAAAGCTCATTCCCGCTCTTCACAAGCTTAACATCCGAATATGGATATACATTAGTCTTCATTAACTGAACAGCGGGTCCGGCAAGATCCTCCAAAGAGAACAATCCGGCCATTCCTCCCAAACTGGCAGTCAATGCCTTGCCGGTTAAGATCTGCTTCGATGCGGCATCCATTCCTCCTGATTCCCCTGCCGCCCAATACGAGCCCTCGCCCAGATAGTTTCTCGGGATCAACTCCGCTCCATCATCGGACTCCATAGCTGCGAACATGGATTTTGAGTATTTGAGCCCGGTAATTCTTTCCCCCCCATTATTCCAGGTCGTACTCGCGGCAGCATCAAAAACTGTCTTTCTTATTCCAAAAACAGTTGCCTTTATCCATCCGGTAATTGAAGGATCCACCTGTATGTATCCGGTAGGAATATGCAGTTGGGTCTTTATACGGCCGTCCACCAGCCCCTCTATGTTAAAGCCTTTAATTCCCCCATAAACATCAACTGTTACATAAGGTTCGACTCTTATGATCCCGCTGTAATCGTATTTGGCTTCTGGCCTTTTATCAATATAAATCGTGTTTCCTATTATAGCGCCGGCAGTAAGAGTGAGCTCCGCTCCCGTATCGATGACCGGCACGACGTAGCCCTTTGTTCTGTATACGTACAAATTGCCTGTCATTGTCACTTCGCCTGTACTGTATACCCAGCTGCCCGTAAGCTTGTTATAAATCAGCCTGAAACTGCCTTCGATCTCGGTGTCGACTCCCCAGCCGACAGTAACCATCTTTTTTTTCTTCTTACTTTCTCCGTATGAGCCCTCTGCACTGAGGTTGAATAACAATTCCAAAGTCTCGGGCGTTTGCCTGAAAGTCGATTTGAAGATGTCAAGTCCTGATTCCGGGAAACCCACAATCTCACCGTGTTCAAGGAAAGGCATCTGACTAATTTCCTTGTTCTCACCTGCTGAAAAATTGCCCATTGACCCAAAGCTTTCTGCCACAAGCTTCCCGTCAACATACCTGTATTCTATCGGCGTTCCCGGTTCAGGATCGATAGTCGCAAGTTTTGCATCAACCCAAGGTGAGGCGTTTCCGTAACGTGAAACAGCCCTTACAAGCAGCCTTTCCCCTGGATATAAGTCCAGCGGACTAAAATCGAACCACGGCTCTCCGGAAAAATTGCTGCGCACGTAATCGCCTTTTTTGATCTGATAATAGCCTATGTCTGTATCAGCCCAGTTAGCATCAATGTAAAACCTCGTTTCCATTGATTGATCAGATATATAAGTATAAATGAAGGTGCTGTCGGTTGCGCTGTTTGAGTCTGAATACTTTGACCATATGCGATTTATGCCAAGTTCGTCCCTTTCGGCTTTAAGTATTGAAATATCATGCATACCTGTATGATGGACTTCCATTTCGCCGTAGTGTTCAATGGCTCCTTCCCTGATTATCTTTATTGTATGCATCCCGAGACCTACGTCTTTA
>JAQVNH010000184.1 GCA_028703215.1 Eubacteriales bacterium | reverse complement strand
AGATGAAATTCGTCTGAAAGATCTGACTATAAGTTTGCTCTGCCTGTCAATACCCATAAAAGCCTGAACAGCAGCTGTGATGACAGCTATAAGTTCTGTGCCCAAAGGCGCGCCGGAAGAGTCATCGGAATTTGAGGGAAATGTATTCTGATCTGAAATCCCCGCTTTTTCAGTCCGGTCTTGCTGTTTAGCTTTATTTCTTCCAAAGATACCCATTTATATATGTCCTTTCATTGTAGATCGGTCATCTCTCTTAAAATTATATCGTATCGGTTGAGAGCGGACTTAAAAAATACTATCGTGATTAAGGTATCACAACGACCCTGCTTAGTCAATAATATTAAAGTTATGTTATAATGACCAAAGAGCGGTCATTGATGACTGATTTGCATCGGCGTTGCCTCTGATCGCTGCTGACGCAGCGAGTTTTGTTTCACAAAACTAAATCATGATATAATGACCATGAGTCGTAAGGCGCGCGAGGGGAATATATGGACGCTTTTTCAAGAATGGAAGGTCTTATCGGCAAAGATGGCATAAAAAAAATATCCGAATCTGCAGTCATGATCTTTGGTATCGGGGGAGTTGGCTCATTTGCTGCGGAAGCGCTTGCCAGAGCGGGGATAGGCAGGATAGTGCTCGTTGACAGCCAGGATATCGAGTTGACAAATATCAACAGACAGATCCATGCCACGCATGACACTGTCGGTAAAGCCAAAACCGAGGCTATGAAGGACAGGCTGTTAAGAATTAATCCGAAACTCAATGTAACGACATATAAAATATTCTTCGGCCCGGATGATGACAGGATTTCATTTTCGGGATTTGATTACATTGTCGATGCAGTCGACACCGTCGCAGCAAAAATATCTATCATCGAAAATGCGAAAAAGGCAGGGGTGCCGGTCATAAGCTGCATGGGAGCCGGAAACAAGCTTGACCCTACGCGGTTTAAAGTCGCGGATATTTCAAAAACCTCAGTCGATCCGCTCGCAAAAGTCATCAGGAAAGAACTGAAAAAAAGAGGTATCGCATCCGTTAAAACGGTATTTTCGGATGAAATACCGTTATCGAAAAATGTGCCGCCCTCATCTGTTTCATTTGTTCCTTCGGTAGCCGGTCTTATAATGGCGGGCGAAGTCATCAAGGATATCTCTGGAATTAGTTTGGTTTCGAATGGCTCCAAAAAAGTGCAGATATAAATCGACGATCTTCTCTAAAAACAGTTGACGCTCAAACACGGAGGCTATATTTACAAATTATGTAATTAATACTATAATATTCTATATGTTATCAAGAGCAATTCGATAAAACATTTTCTGATAACGGCACATCAAGACATGAGGGCAGAATTGAAAAGACCGCTTGCCATGATAAGCATATTTTTCATAGCAGGGATATTTGCTGCCAGGGAATGCGGTTCATATCTGATTTCCTTTGCGCCTGTGCTTCCGATCCTTCTCATACTGGTGCTGTTAAAAAAGAGAAATCTGATAGGATCATTATTTGTTATTTTAGCTTGCGCTGTTTATTTGGCGGGGGCATTTGCATTTTCATATTCCGACAATGCCGTCAAAACGAAGCTTGAAGAATCTGCCGGGAAGCCGCATTTGTTTAGCGGCTATATTTGTTCCGACCCGGAAATAAAAAAGTATAGTACCGGTTACGAATTCCGGGTCACATCTTATACGGAAAATAATTACACGGATGAAGCTTCGTTTAAAGCAATACTTTGGATCCCGAATGACAATGTTTCGGACGGCTACAAATATGGCGATTGCCTGGAAGTCCGCGGCGCTCCGGAAATTCCGAACGGTGTGAGAAATCCCGGCGGATTTGACTACAGGAGTTATCTGGCGGGGAAGGGGATATCCGCGTTGATTTATGCGGAAAGCTGCAGAGCGACGGGCGAAAATAAAGGAAGCCCGGTCATTGAATTCGGGCGTCATGCGCGAGACGGAATAATCGAAGTGATAGACAAGCTTTTACCGCAGCAGCAGGCAGCGCTTTTAAACGGGATGCTGATCGGGTACAGGGAAAGCTTGTCCGAAGAGGTGGGGGATGCGTTCCGGGATGCGGGTTTATCGCATATCATGGCTGTTTCGGGCGCAAATCTTGTTTTTTTGATAATGCCTTTGCTTTTCCTGATGAGGCACCTGGGCGCGGGCAGACTCTTGTCAAATGTGACGGTGATGATTTGCATGGCGGTTTTTGTGTTGATCACGGGATTTGAACCGTCGGTTGTGAGAGCAGCTGTAATGGCATTGATAGTGCTTATGGGGGACATACTGAGGCGGGAGCCTGACATTTTGACCAGCATCGCCGCCGCCGCTGTTTGTCTTCTGGCATTTGACCCGCACAGTTTATTCAATATAGGTTTTCAACTGTCGTTCATCGCCACTTTGTCGCTTGTTCTGATTACTCCCGGATTGAAAAAAATATTCAAGCGAATCAAATTCACCGGCGCGATATCAACATTGCTGGCTGCGACGATTGCGGCTCAAATAGGCACCGTTCCTGTTGTCGCGTATTATTTCAACACAGTCTCGCTGATATCTCTGATAACCAACCTGATCGTAGTTCCGCTGACGGGGATCATCACTGTTTTGGGTATGGCTATGGCTCTGCTCGGTCAGTTTTTTATGGCGGGAGCGAGGATACTTGCCTATGTAAACTGTTCTCTCTTGAGCTTAGTGCTATATATCACAGGCTTATCAACGAAGATAAGATTTGCATCTATAGTGACAGCGACACCGAATCTCCCCTTTCTTGCGGCTTGGTATTTATCCTTATTGATATTCGCCGGCAAGATATCATACAGGCGCAAGTTTGCCTCTATTT
>JAQVNH010000183.1 GCA_028703215.1 Eubacteriales bacterium | reverse complement strand
CGCGGCGTTATCAATAAGCGCTTTCACCTTTCGCCTGTTTCTTATGATCCCGCTGTCCTGCATTAGTTCGGCTATTTTTTCGCTTCCATAGTTGATCAGCTTCTCCGGGTTGAATCCATCCATAACCTCGCGCATGTGAGCGCGCTTTTTTAAAACAAGCTCAAAGCTCAGTCCGCAAGACATCCCTTCAAGTATCAGCATTTCAAACAGCTTCAAATCATCGTGTACAGGTATTCCCCATTCTTCATCGTGGTATTTCATCCATATTGGGCTCCTGTTTGCCCAGCTGCAGCGTTTCCTGACATTCACCCGTTCAAACGATCTCTCCGGCTTCCCGGCATTCTCCACTTTCATATCAGTCCCGCCTCTCCGGCTATTATTCCCGCAACGCCCGATACTGCTATGAAGACAATAGGGTGAATTTTTTTAAATTTATTTGTCAAAAGAAATACCGCAACCGCTAATGCGATACTGAAAAAAATGAAAAGATCGCTTAATTTACCGGTTTTGTTGAATAATTCAATGTCAAAGAGCGAGATTTTTATAACAGAAGCACAGGCAGCAGCTATCAGAGCGGTTGAAGCCGGCCTGAGCCCATACAGAGTATCGCAGACATAACGGTTTTCTCTGAACTCTTTCAGAAATTTTGCAATTGTTAAAATTATAATGACCGACGGAAGTATCAGCCCTATTACCGCAGCGATCCCTCCCGGCACACCCGCTGTCTGAAACCCCGCAAAAACTGCCATTTTAGCTCCAAGAGGACCAGGTGTGGACTCAGATATGGCGATCATATCGGCAATCTGGGCATAAGTGAACCACCCGGTCTTATCTGCCATGTCGTAAAGGAAAGGTATAGTCGCAAGACCTCCGCCGATTGAAAACAGTCCCGTTTTAAAGAATTCAAAAAAGAGCAGAAGGTATATCATCTTTTTATACCTCTGCGCACATTATTGATTATTATCCCGGCAATACCCGAGGTTATGACCAGCACAACGGAAGTCGCTCCGAAAAAAACGGAAAGGCAAAATACCGAAATAAAAAGAGCGAGCGCCGGCAAGTCCACCACAGACTGCTTCCAAAGCTTGATCACTGCGTTTACTATCAGCGCGCACACACAGGCGCGTATGCCGATAAAAGCATTTTGTACGACAGCGATATCGGAGAAGTTCTTAAAAAAGGCCGCAATAATTGAAATTACAACAACAGAAGGGAAAACAACACCGAGAGTCGCAATAATACCTCCCGGGATTCCCTTGCATTTTTGTCCGATGAAGGTTGCTGAATTCACAGCTATTATACCCGGCGTGCATTGACCTATCGCAAAATAGTCGCAGATCTCCTCATTTGTTGCCCATTTCTTCTTCTCAACGATCTCACGCTGCAGGAAGGCAAGCATTGCGTAACCTCCTCCGAAAGAGATAATGCCGATTTTCATAAAACTTAAAAACAAATCGAGGTGTATGTGTTTTTTATTATCAGATCCGCTCTTGTTTCGTGTCGACATATGTCTCCCTTTACTCTGCCATTTCATTCATTTTAGCCATCAGGTACTCACAGATTCGTTCAGTTTCATTTTCGCCTTCCGGATCATACGTTATCCCCTCGCCGAAGCTGATCGTTCGTTTTGTCTGGTCTGAATACACAGGGTAAAATGTGACGGATTTCCCGGTCTGCTTATAGTAAAATTTCGCCACGCTCACGAAACCCGTGAAAAACGGAGAAACTCCGGAGGAGGCATATTCCCCTTCCGATTTTGCGGGATCCTCCGGAAAAATCATCAGATTATCCTGTTCCTGCAGAGCTTTCACACTGAGTTTAAATGTGCTGATCGCCTGTCTCATTTCAGCGCGGCGGTACACGGGAATCGGATCCAGCGAATTCAAAAGCCATACGGTTATCGGCGCCATTATCCTTGTGAACAATTTGGCAAACCATGCGGGCCTGATGCGCTGCGCTACAAAAATCTTTATGTGGCCTATGATCTTTTCTTTGCTGAGAACCTTGTTCTCTATCCACGGGCGGTATGAATAAGGAAAATAAAGATTCGTGACGATTGGTCCGTATACATCGCGATGGTTCGCCACAAATATAACCGGACCGTTATTGAATCTAACTATTTCCGCCCCATGGACTTTGCTGTAAAACCATGGTTTTAAGAAAAATGCGACAACTTTGATCCCCATCGGTTTCCGATAGCGTTTTACGAGAAGCTGTTTCAGTTTTTCCTCGAAGGCCTGTATTATGCTGTGATTAAGCTTCTGCTCCCTGTAAAGCTTCAATTTGCGCACGATGTCGCGGCTTACGGGCTGAAGCAAGGCAAAGAACATCGAAAGCAAAACAAATGCCAGCGGCAGCAGATTAAAAAGCCGCATGAGCCTGCTTTCCACATCCGGACTGAAATTCTCCCCGTTTTTATATACAAATTCAATAAAGTATATTTCCACAGAAATGAAAACACCCGCAACAATAAATGCTATCTGCTGCAGCAGAGACCTGTATGTAATTATTGACGACTCGCTGTCATCTTCCGTCAGCTCAAGAACAAGTCGCATGTCCTCCTGCATATATGTGGCAAGCATCATCATTACCGCCAGCCCTACTGCCTGCAAAAGGCTCCATATCCAGGCAAGTGAAGGATCAAACATAGAAAAAGTCTCATTTAACTGTATGTGCGCAAAAAGCCAAATTATACCTCCTGCGATAAACAATGTGTTTTTCTCGATTTTTCTCATTTTACCCTGCCTGATAATTCTCCCGAGCACAACCGTTATCGTTATCACCAGAGCCACCCATGAGATAACAGGTAAAAATAAATCACCCTGGCTTGGAACAAACATCAAAATACCTATAAAAG
>JAQVNH010000182.1 GCA_028703215.1 Eubacteriales bacterium | reverse complement strand
CAGAAGCCTTATAAAAACCTCCTCGACATTCCATACAAATTGCTTGATGTCTCTGCCATGCCCTGAAATATCCACTATGGGGTAGCCGATGACCTGACCGGGACCGTGGTAAGTCACATCTCCCCCTCTGCTTACCTCATATATTTTAACGCCATCGGCTGCAAGCTTTTCCAAGGGCAAAAGTATGTTGTCATATTTGCCCCTCCTGCCGAGAGTAATAACGGGAGGATGCTCAAGTATAAGCAAAGTGTCGGGGATTTTGCCTTCCTGCCTTTTCGCCAGCAAGTCCTCCTGTATCTCAAGTGCCTGATCATATTCAATTCTTCCAAGTTTTCGCAAAACAAGTTTCATCCGCTTTTTCTCCTTTGAAAAAGGTCAATGAATTCCTTCCGCCGTAAAGACGAGCAGCGCTCCGGCAATTTTTCTTTCTTCCGCGCCATGCGAGGGTCTGTTGACAACTTTTCCTTCCACTATCATTTCCGTCGACGCGCCTCCGTCAAGCATCGCCGCGTCCTTCACTCCGATGCCTATAAGATAGCCGGCTAATTCGTTTGCCGTCATTCCTATGCTGTGTCCCGGCTGTCTCCCGTCGACCGTCATCAGCACAACAGTGCTTTCATCTTTTATCCCTATTACTGTCCGGGGATCGCGGTTTGTCAGCACGCCTATCCACGGGTCAGAAACAGGAGCGACATTCCTTCCGTCCTCAACGATCATGCACCCGCATTCGTAAGCCTGTGTATCGTCCCCAAGATCCGGCGCATACTCAAAACTTACAATGTCTCCGATCTTGAGCTGCACATCGGCCTCCTCCGGATTGGGCGTATAATATGTGAGCAGCATCCCGTCTCCGGGAATAGCAGTTGATGCGGAAGTCATTTTTATATCGACAACCCTTTTGTTTTCTATGACGTAGGTTATATTGCCCGTCTTTGACCTGTTTCCGGTTCCGTAAACAGGCGTGTACAGAACTAATTCTCCTGTGTCTCCTGCGGTATTTATCTTGTCTACAGTTTGAATTGCGGTTTGTGTTCGCACCGTCATCTCAATCTCTGTTTTTTCGACTGATGCGGTTTTCCCGTCTGTAATGAAAACAGGGTAATTCCCCGTCGGTTTTGCGCACAACTCCCCGTCTATCATAACCATCCCCGATGGCTCCCCGTAAATAGAAAAGAAACCTCCGTTGACTCCTGCATAAGCTCCCGCGCTTTCAGCCATTTTACTGAGCTCTTCAAACCCATAGATAAGACCAAACGACAATGCTGGTTTGATGATTATCGCGCCGCTTCCGAGTTTTGCCTCAATAATATTTATGACCTGCTTATTTCCGTTTATTTGTGTCTCGATCTGCTTATATGTCACATAGCCGATGTTGTCGTTCGAAGGATAAAATTGATCCTGGATTATGTCGCCGTTACTGTTTGCATCTGTTCCAGCAGTGGATCCGGTTTCGTTTGAAATCCCCGCGGCAGTGCTTTCGGGGTTTGTCTCTTCCGGATCCTGAACGCCATCCCTATTGTCCCAAAACAAAAAATGTCCTGCAATAATTATGCAGGACACTGAAATAACCGCCGCAATCACAATAAGGATAAGTTTGTTTCTTGGCATAGCCGGCATCCAGCCCCCAACAATTTTACTGCTTATTTTTTCGGCTGATCCTTTTCCATCTTTTCCATGATTTCTATGTTTTCGAGCGCTTTTCCCGTGCCAAGCGCAACACACGAAACCGCGTCTTCCGCGATAATTACATTGATCCCCGTCTTTTCCTGAAGCAGTTTGTCTATCCCGTATATAAGACTTCCGCCTCCGGTAAGAATAATGCCTCTTTCAGCAATATCTGACGAAAGCTCGGGAGGAGTCCTCTCAAGCACCGAATGCACCGCCTCAGCTATACTTGAAACCGGTTCCTCGAGAGCAAGCATTATTTCGGAAGAAGTAACTCTTATAGTCTTGGGAAGGCCTGATATCAAGTTCCTTCCTCTAACATCTATCGTAAGCTCCTTCGGCCTCGGATATACCGTTCCTATTGCGATTTTTATTTCTTCGGCCGTTCTCTCGCCTATCATTATATTGTACTTTTTTCTCAAGAATCTGACGATCGCATCATCAAACTTGTCCCCCGCTATCTTCACGGAAGTGCTGATAACGGTTCCGCCGAGAGAAATCACCGCAATGTCTGTAGTCCCTCCGCCAATGTCCACGACCATGCTTCCGCAGGCCTTGGATATATCAAGTCCGGCTCCGATGGCCGCAGCTATCGGTTCTTCGATCAAATATGTCTTGCGGGCGCCCGCCTGCTGCGAGGCTTCGATCACTGCCCTTTTTTCAACCTCCGTCACGCCGCTCGGCACACATACCATTATTCTCGGTTTAAAAAACCTGTTGAATCCTTTGGATGCTATCTTTGCGATGAAATGCTTAAGAAGCCTCTCTGTTATGTCATAATCAGAAATAACTCCGTCCCTGAGAGGTCTTATCGCCACGATATTGCCCGGCGTTCTTCCGATCATGCTCCTTGCTTCTTCTCCGACAGCCAGCATCCTGTTTGTATTTTTATCTATCGCGACGACACTGGGCTCTCTTAGCACAATTCCCTTGCCGCGAATGTATATCAATATTGAGGCTGTCCCTAAGTCAATACCTATGTCTTGTCCAAAACCCAATTATATGCAACTCCCTTACCGTTGATTTGATGCTTCCAAATATATCCCCATACTTATTTGATCTTGTCGTAAACGTTCTGTTTGAGTTTGACTGTGTAATCCGGAGATGCCTTCCATTCCTCGAGCATCTTGTTGTATTTGTCGGCAAGTATGGCATTTTCGGCATCGTCTTTTACATCCTCGAAGGCTGTGCGATCGAGAAGTTGA
>JAQVNH010000014.1 GCA_028703215.1 Eubacteriales bacterium | reverse complement strand
GATGCATATCAGGTCAGTTCAGATATTACCATTTCAATTGCCGCGCTTTTTCTGCTCTTTATTTGCTCCCTTATTCTGCTGATCTCAACCTGAGCAATGCGCTCGTGTGATACAATTATTTCCTCGCCTCTGCGCCTGGCAAGCTCACTGTCTCGCAATGCCTTTTCTGACGCGTCCTTTTCCATGCCGGATATCAGCTTTTGGGCACTTGAATGAGCTTCCTCAATGATTCTTTCACGCAATTCCAGTGCGTTTTTTTCTATCTGCTCCGCTTCCAGCTCAGCTTGAAGAACAGCATCGATCGTCTCTTTTACCATTATTTCGTCTCCGTATGCAAAGGCAAATCAAACCAATGCATTTACATTTATTTCCGATTACTATTGCCGGCCATTATCATAGCGCTTTATTTAACTGTGTTTTGTATACATTGTACTTTTAACAGACTCAAAATCCTTGCTGATGGTAAATTCTATCATATTATCGTTTGCATTTCAAGACTCCCGGACAACACCCGGATCAACCGTTTCAGTTCTTATTGCGGTTAGGTGATCTTGATTATCATTCCTTAAATTTCTGCTTTTCATTTTTCAATTTTCGTTCAAATATGAATATCATTTATGAGGATTAATAAATGGATTTTTCTGCCGCTTTTCCTCAAAATCCCCTCAGGCACTTGTCAATCAAGATATTTCAGTGTATTATAGTGAGCATATTAAAATAATTCGTGCGGAAGAACCGTCAAAAAGGAGGTTTTTAGTAAGACGGATAAAAGGCGCCAGCACTCCGTTTGTTTTTTTACATTCGGAGCGGACGAGGAGAGGGAGGCTATCGAAGATTCGGCGGAAACCCTCCGGTGTTCCACCACCGTCAAGGCACTACAAAACCGTCGGGCAACCGGCGGTACAGAATGTGCGACAAGTGGCTCTGCATGAACTCAAACAAAACAACTGAATAATAAAAGCCAAGGCGAATTTTCAATCTGTCGCGCTTGTCTGTTTTGCTTTGAAAGTTTTTAAATTGGCATACGTTGCCGCGCTGCTTTCATTAGCGCGAATTGCCTGTGTTTTCGGCTATATGCCGCTAATGCTCTGATCGGAACAGTTGCTTCACTTTATAAAAAATACGGAGGATAAAATATGTGTGGAATAATAGGATATATCGGAAATAGAAATGCTGCTGAAGTTCTTGTCCGTGGTCTGCATAAGCTCGAATACCGGGGATATGACTCTGCAGGGATTTGCGTGTTCAGCAAAGGCCATCTTGATGTAATCAAGACCAAAGGCCGTTTGGACAAACTTGAACAAAGATTATCCGGGACGTCGCTCGAGAGCACTTTAGGTCTTGGACACACTCGCTGGGCTACTCACGGGGAACCGAACGATATAAATTCACATCCGCATCTCAGCCAAAACGGAAAGATCGCAGTCGTTCATAACGGAATCATTGAAAACTACAGACAAATCAAGGAATTCCTGTGCGACAAAGGTGTTGAATTTCAATCCGAAACAGATACCGAAGTTATTGCTCAATTGCTCGCTTATCACTACAAAGGGGATGTGATGCGGGCACTCATGACTACTTTGGGCGAACTTGAAGGAGCATACGCTCTCGGAGTAATGTGCGCAGATTATCCGGATGAATTCTTTGCAGCCCGAAAGGACAGTCCGCTGATCATAGGTCTCGGAAAAGGCGAAAACTTTATCGCCTCAGATATTCCCGCAATCCTGGAATATACCAGAGACATTATTATCATGGAAGATCGCGAGATCGTCCACATCACGCGCGGACAGGCAAAGCTTTACGATCTTCTCGGAAAGACTGTAAAGCGCGGCGTATTTCATGTCGACTGGGATGCCGAAGCAGCTGAAAAGGGCGGCTATGAGCATTTTATGATAAAAGAGATAAGCGAGGAGCCCCGAGCCGTGCGAGCGGCAATAAGCCCGCGTATTCGCGACGGTCTGATCGATACCGGCTTATCAGCATTATCAGATAACTGGGTCAGAAATATCAAAAAAATACATATAATAGCGTGTGGAACCGCATATCACGCCGGTCTTGTCGGAAAATACGCAATAGAGAAGGTCGCGCGAATACCTGTCGAAGCCGATCTTGCCTCCGAATTCCGATATCGCGAACCCATCGTCAGAAAAGGTGATCTTGCAGTCGTTATAAGTCAGTCCGGAGAAACCCTTGACACTCTTATGGGCCTAAGGGAGGCAAGGAAAAGGGGAGCAAAAATACTCAGCATCGTAAATGTTGTCGGCAGCTCAATAGCGCGAGAATCCGATGCCGTAATTTATACCTGGGCGGGACCCGAGATCTCCGTATGTTCGACTAAGGCTTACAACACACAATTGGCGGCTTTATTTTCACTTGCTTATGATTTGGGCTTTCGAAAGGGAAAACTTTCATTTGCCGGGATGATGGCCGCCGCCAAGTCTTTGCTGGGATTACCCGAGTTGATCGAAAAAGTCCTGCTTAACCGCGAAATCATACAAAAATTCTCAGCACAGCATTTCAACGCACAAAGCGTATTTTATATCGGACGCGGAATTGATTTTGCGCTGAGCAGCGAAGGTTCCCTGAAACTAAAAGAGATCTCATATATCCATTCGGAGGCCTACGCCGGAGGAGAATTGAAACACGGAACAATAGCCCTGATCGAAAAGGGTACCCTGGTCATTTGCCCGATAACACAGGATAATCTCCTCGAAAAGACGCTAAGCAATGTCCGGGAGGTCAAAGCCCGCGGCGCGGTAGTCATGGCGGTCACTCCGGAACGGCTTGCAGGAGCTGTATCCGATGTTGCCGACGCTGTCATAACGATACCCGACACCGACTCCATTTTCGCTCCGATAATCGCGGTGACTCCGCTCCAGCTATTTGCATACTACGTATCTGTAATGCGCGGGAACGATGTCGATAAACCAAGAAATCTGGCAAAATCTGTTACCGTGGAGTGACGGAAGCCAGATATTCCATTATTTTTTGCCAGATATGCTGCGTTTCAAGAAATTCGCGGTAATGTTTTTCGACATTATTGTCGTATTTTACCAATTCAGTGTAAATATTCACAAAATCCTTCATTCCGAAATAATCGCAGATTTTCGGCAATGTTTCTTGAAGCTTTTCTTTTATCCCTGCTATTTTTGCTTCATATAATTTGGGTTGCGTTATATACAGCAGCAATGGCTTATATCTGATCCACCCTATGCATGCGTTGTAAAATCTTGTTTTGACCTGCTGATTATCGGCAGTGATGGATTTAAGACGGATCGGCAATACTCCTTCCAATAGACGCTTATATGTCGAAAACCCGTCGTGAAATGTGTAGCACGGCACTCGAAGCACTTTTCTTTCACTGAGGCAGGCGCTCAGGAATGTATCTTCCCCTCTTGCTTTGGGAGGATTGTAAAAAGGATTTACCCGCAATGGATCTGTGATATTGATACACAGGTTGGCTCCTGAAATGAACTTCGTTTTTTTTACTTCCTTAACTTCGACCGCTTTATCTCCGGTCAGAATATTTGTATCCGCGTAAGTTACACCCCCGTCATTCATTACTGACTTGATCTTTTCCCAGTTGAGGATATCGTTGCTTATCGCCTCAATAAAGTTGCGAAAATCATCTTCAGAAAGTTTTTCATTATACTCGACACAAGGTATCGGCGATATGTAGCCGCAATGATGCCCATGCGTTATGTCTGCATTTGCGATATATTTTAAATGTGTCGTCAGAACATGCTGTCCGCCCCAAACCGCTGTTTGACGGGTGTTTGTCACGGCTACGGGATATTCGTCGTCGTCAAGGAATATCAGATAATCCATTTTGTCCTTTATTGCGCTGTAAAGCACTTCATTGCGCTGCGCGGCATAGCCCCGTCCGAATATCATTCCTGCTTCATACGCGGATAAAACTTTTTTTTCGATCAGTAAATCCATTTCTTCGATTCTTTTCTGTTTTCCAATAAAATCAGCTCTTTCGATGAGCTCAAAGAGATCCTTGTGAATATTGGTAAAGTCTTTTCTTCTTGTGTTGTTGTAGCTCAGGTCGTAACACACATACAGGTTTAGACTGACATTAAATTTTTCGGTCAGCCCCGATTCTTTCAAATTATATATATGCGAATTCAATACCTTCTGAAAATTCTTTCTGCCTGTGGCAAAACCTATCCCCACATTGATTTTTTTATCTGTTTTCATTAGATGTTCACCGCCTTTGATCAAAAACAGTTTCGAAATCCGGTTGTTTTATCAAGCATGTTCTTTTCCCGATAATGTAACGTTTATATTATTTATATATTTCTCGACTTCCTCAGTCAGTTTATAACCATTTTTTGACAATACCTCTAAAAATCCATGTATATCTTCTATGTATAAACTATCGTTATTGCTTGTTACAGCTTCTTCATACGCAGCTCTGATGTAATCCATAAAAACATTTGTTTCATAATCAAATAATGGCGTGTTAGGAAGCCCGAAGAAGGTAAAATAAACATATCTGTCGTACAATTTTGTTACCTGAGTAAGCCTCTCTGAGTATGAATAAGTTTCGATGAAACTCTCCTGTCGCAGCGCGCGGTCAATAACTTCATCCCAACCGATTATCAGTCCCCCGTCTTTTGCTGAGGGTTTATCCGATTCCTGTGTCATGATAGCTAAATATTCCTTAATATCCTCAGCAGCAAATGTGCTGAATGTTGCATAAAATGAATAATCTATGACGGGAAAGTATGATCCCTCGACTCTTTCAACTTTATATCCGTTGTCGATCGTCTCTTGTATCAACGCTCTTAAATCAGCATCTTCAAAATTTTCCGGTTTGCTGAGATCGATATCGAAATTATCTTCCTGTTGAAATTTGCTCTGGATCACACCTATATAGAACTTTTTATCAAGCACCGGTCTGTATTCATTCTGCATCTCTTCGAACTTCAAGATCATCTTCGAAGCGTCTTTAGCTGAAATATCTCCTATATTATCACCAATAAATCGAGCAACATCTTTTGGTGTGGATATCTTTGATGTAAGGAGAGCTTCGAATTTCTTCATTATTGTCGTGGAATCAGGTTCGGCTTTGGTAGTTGGTGATTCTGCCGAGGTGGGTGTGGTCTGCGATCCTGTTGAGGGGGTGCCGGTAATGACAGGAGTTGTTTCACTCTCACCTGTGGAGCATCCCGCAAGCAAAAAGAGCGCACAGATTATAAGTAAACTTGATATTTTTTTCTTCAATTTCTCATTTGTCTTCATTAGTACCTCCCTTTTTTGGCTTTATCCATCGAAATATTTTTTCTCTTAATAAATAACCGGCTATCAGCAATATCAACACTATAACGCAAACTGCTATAAAGCCGGCGATGTTTTTTTCCGCCAGCAGCGCGCCTAAAATATTTGCTAAAAATATTGCCGGAATACGGGCTGTGAAATATATAATAAACAGAATCCTCAGGTTTATCGGCGTCAGTCCTGCCGCATAAAGGATCACATCTTTCGGCAGCGCCGGAATAAGAAACAGCAGAAAAATAAACATGAGGCTTTTCTCGCTCTCAAGCTTGCCCTTATATTCGATCAGTTTTTTTTCGCTGACGAAAAGTCTCGCAACGGGCAGTCCGAATTTTCTGGAAATCAATACCGCTATCACTGAGCCGATCATTATACCTGCGGTCGATAAAACGAATCCTAAAAGCGATCCGTATAAATAACCTCCGGCGATCTGGACCGGCTCTCCCGGAATGACGGCGATCACAACTTGCATGATTTGAAGCCCTATAAAGATAAGCATCCCGAAGATCCCCTTGCTATCGACATAGGCTTTTATGTTCTCAGGCTTGCTCATAACCATTATTATGGCATTTCCGAAAACAGCCAATATTACCGCCAGGGCGCTTATAAATATCAACAAAGGCGCTGCCCTTTTAATGAATTCCTTAAATTTTGCTGTGTGATCTGTTTTGTTTTGCACTTTGAAAACCTCTGCAATCAAATTTTCCCTGGATATTTGCGGCATGTTCGCGAATAAATTATAACTCATTATCGCTTCGATTCAAACATCAACATCAAAGAAGAGGTTTTTAATCCGCAGACATTTATTCGGCAAGCGCCGATTTGTTATTTTTAAATTTTAAACAAAGTGGTATATTGTTGATTGAGCATTATTAATTGTGGTAAAAATCTTGCAAACCAAAATAATTTAAAGGGGGTTTAGAATGAAGAAGGAAATCACGATACAATCTCTCAGGAAATTCAATTTAAGAATGGGGATCTTGCATTTTTTACAGGGTACTTTGATGTTGGTTTTTGCTCTTGCGATCGATAAGATAGCAAATTTCAGAACGCCCGTCATGTCTTATTTTCTTACTTTCGATACCCAGAAAATGAGACTGGTCACAGAACAGAATAAAGTAGGAGATCTGCCATTTGCAATTCTGGTTGCAGTGTTTTTATTCATGTCTGCGATCGCTCATTTTATTATCGTCATGCCAAAGACCAATGAGATATACAACAAAGACCTCGCAAAGAGGATAAACCGTTTTCGCTGGTATGAATACGCTTTAAGCTCCTCGGTCATGATAGTCTTGATAGCCCAGCTTTTTGGCGTCTACGATATCGGCGCCCTGATAGCGATCTTTGTTGTAAATGCTTCAATGAATCTGTTTGGAATGCTCATGGAAGAGATAAATCAATACAAAGAAAAACTCGATTGGAAACCTTTTATTTTCGGATCTATAGCCGGAATTGCCCCTTGGGTGGTCATTCTCCTCTACGCATTTGGGAATTCAGACCTTTCGCAGGTTCCGTGGTTCGCTTACGCAATTGTCGGTTCATATTTCGTGTTCTTTAATCTGTTCCCGATAAATATGATCCTGCAATATAAAAGGATCGGCAAGTGGTCCAATTATATGTATGGCGAGCGTGTTTACATAACGCTGAGTCTGGTCGCCAAATCCGTTCTCGCATGGCTGGTATTCTTCGGAGTAATGCAGCCGAATTAATGATATAAAATTATTATTGATTTTCCGCTATTCCCTTTCAAATAAGAATCAATAGAACAGCCGGACCGTATCGGTCCGGCTGTTCTGATTAATTGTGAAATTTGATGCCCTGCATTCCGGTTTTATTACCTGCCCGATCCGTTCATTCTCATACCCTGACCGCTGCCGTCGCATGCACCCTGTCTCATTCCCTGGCCGCTGCCGTCACGAAGACCTCTTCCCATGCCCTTGCCATTCCCGCTTCCGAAACCCGCGCCCAGCTGCTGACCTAATCTTAACGATCCTGTACCATCACAGTTGGCAATGTTTTCTGTTATTGCCGCGAGAATTTCATCAGCCTGCTCTTGCGTCAATCTTCCGTCCGCAACTTTTTCAGCCAATGCTTCTTTCCTTATTTCCAGCAATTCCGCTTTGAACTCTTCCAGCTTTCCTGCTTCATTTGCAATAGCACCATACGTTTTGTCTGTTTCGGTTCTTTCTGCGACTACGTCCTCAAGCGTCCTTCCGGTCAACCCGGCTGCAGCTTCTGCAGGAGAACTGTATTTTGCTGCGGCGAAAGCGGTTACCGACAAAGCTGCAACGACAAGTACTACCGCTCCGATGACTACGAATTTTTTGATCTTTTTCATGATGTCCGACCTCCCCTATCAATTTTGCACCAGCACTCTTGCTGCTACGAGTACATAATATTCAAAAGATGTGTCAAAATTGTGTTTTTTATGTTCTGCTTTTTTGACATTCTTTTTCGCATAACATACTTTTGTCACAATGTTATATTATAATTGTTATATAAAACAAGGTTTTACGGTAATTATTTCAAGTCCGGGCGGTGCACTGCAGTGTCTATTGTATTGATAGCCGATGATAACAAGCAGATAACCTCGATTCTTGAGGAGTATTCTAAAAAAGAGGGACATACGGTCCATGTCGCACATGACGGGCTTGACGCAATAGACAAGTTCCGCAAATTTAATCCCGACATTTTATTACTTGATGTAATGATGCCCCAGATGGATGGCTTTGAAGTTTGCCGGGAGATCCGCAAGACATCAAATATCCCGGTAATAATGATTACGGCAAGGGGCGAGGATTTCGAAAAAATCATGGGCCTGGATATCGGGGCGGATGATTACATCGTTAAACCGTTTTCTCCCGAAGAGGTAATGGCAAGAGTCCGGGCAAACCTGAGGAGAATGTCCAAAGCAGACGGTCAAAAGAGCCAAACATTAACATATGATAACTTAAATATCAATTTGGACGATTATATAGTCACCATTGATGAAAATGTCATAACCCTGACAAAAAAAGAACTCGAAATATTATGGACACTTGCGGCGAATAAAAACAAAGTTTACTCGCGCGATAATTTGCTCAACACTGTCTGGGGATATGAGTATTTCGGAGACAGCCGGACAGTCGATTCGCATATCAAAAGGCTCCGCTCCAAATTAGAGGCGGTCAGCCACGAAAACTGGGCTATCAAAACGATTTGGGGCGTCGGGTATAAATTTGAGGGAAAATTAGATGAAAAATAAGATCGCAGTAAAACTCATGCTTTATTTTTTTATGATCCTTCTGTTGTTCTCTGTTATCATAAGCAGTGTTTTCATGACTCTTTTCAGAAACCATACTGTCGAAGTCTATAAAAATGATATGGAAAAGCGTGCTGTCGCAATAAGCGAAACTCTTTCAAATTACATCAGCACTTCGGGTTATGAAGGTATGGGAAACAGGCAAGCCGGTCAGGCAATGTACCTGCGATTTTTGGGCGACATCGCGATGACCGATGTTTGGATAGTTGACGAAGATCTAAATCTGATTGCCTTAAAACCGATAAATAACACTCAATATAATTATGCCGATCTGCCGGACGATGCAGGAATTGTAGTTGCTGAGGCATTTAAGGGCAAGAACACTTTCAGCGAGGGATTCAGCGACCTTTTAAACACTCCGACGCTGACCGTCGGCGCTCCGATAAAATCAGGCGGAGAAGTTGTGGGGGTGCTTCTGCTCCACTCTCCCGTCGAGGGAATGACGAACGCAACAGCCCAAGGGTACGGGATTTTGTCTATAAGTATAATCGCCGCGCTTTTGCTTTCTATTTTACTGGCCGCTGTATTCACCGCATCATTTACAAGGCCTTTGAAGAAAATGAAAACCTCGGCTATAGAACTTGCGGAGGGTAACTACTCTGCAAAAACCGGAGTTATCCAAAATGATGAAATCGGAGAGCTTGCAGCCATAATAGATGTATTGAGCGACCGCCTGGACAAAGCGAGCCATGAGAGTGAAAAACTTGAGAACCTGAGACGTGATTTTGTCGCAAATATTTCGCACGAGCTTAGAACTCCGATCACAGTTATTCGAGGATCACTTGAGGCTCTCAATGACGGCATAGTTACTGAACCCGAGCAAGTAAAGAACTATTACAGTCAAATGCTGAGCGAAAGCAGGCTGCTTCAAAATCTCGTAAGCGATTTGCTTGATCTGTCACGTTTGCAAAATCTGGATTTTAAGATGGAAATGCGGGAAGTCAACCTTAGAGACATTATCGGCGATGTTGTTCGCAGCGCGCAGACTATGGCTGACTCAAAGCAAATCACGATCAGCCAGGAGACAGACACTCAGGTATTTGCCATCCACGGCGATTACAGCCGTTTGCGCCAGATGATTTTTATAATCCTTGACAATGCTGTCAAGTTTTCTCCCGCGGGCGAAAGTGTCACGGTTTCACTCAAAGGCAGGACTCTATCGGTTATTGACCACGGAACCGGCATCCCGGAGAAAGATATTCCATATATTTTTGATCGTTTCTACAAGGTCAGATCCGAGAATAATAAGAACGGCACCGGACTTGGACTGGCCATCGCCAAGCAGATCGCCTTACGACATAATATAAAAATATCCGTCAGCAGTGAAATAGATAAGGGGAGCATTTTCAGCTTTGAGTTTTAACGATGCTGATTTTCATTTATTTCTGTTATCCAATATTTTTTCATAACAATAGAATGGCTTGGGTATTTCGTCAAAATGCACTTCACCCGCTTTGGAATATCCATGGCTCAGCAACAATCGGTTCATCGCCGAATTCAGGCAGAATGTGTCAGTCCTTAAACATCCAGAACTGCTATTTCGAGCCACTTTCTCAGCATGTTCCATTAATTTTGTACCGATTCCGTTTTTCCTGTTTTTATAGCTCACTGCCATCCTGTGTATTACCATATATCCTTCTTTACGGCTCCAATCCAAGGCTTCGTATTCCGGAGCCTGTTCGAAGCTGATGCATACAAATGCGTTGACTTCGCCATTTTTTTCGTATACATAGAGAGTATCTGCCAAGATATCCTTCTGGAAATCGGATTCGAGCGGATAATTATCATCCCACTGGCAATTATCCTCCAAATTCATATACTTGACAGTTTCCCGGGTTATTTCCATTATGCGCGGGATGTCATTAATATTGGCTTTCCTTATCATTTGCCGTTTACCTCTGTTTTTGAATTTTGGACCTGTTCTTTACTCGCTTCGCAGCGCCACTACAGCATCCTTTTTTGAAGCCATTATTGCGGGGATATGCCCTCCGATCACTGTAAGCACAGTGCTCAGTATTATTAATATCACAGCATGCTGTGGCTGCAGCCTGGCAATGCCTTCTAAATCAGTCAAACGATAGAGAATGGTATTAATAGGTTTTGTAAGCAGCCAGGCGATCGCAATCCCCAGTATCCCGGAAAACACGCCCAGAATACCTGTTTCCGCATCAAACACACGCGTGATATCCTTCTTTCTTGCGCCCAATGCTCGCAGTATCCCTATCTCCTTGGTACGTTCGAGCACTGATGTGTAGGTAATGATGCTGATCATGATCAAACTGACGACCAGCGAAATTGCCGCAAATGCTATCAGTACAGTCGTGATAGCGTCCATGATATTTCCGGTCAGTTGCGAGACCGTTCCTGCCAAATCGGTATATACGATTTGATCCTTTATTTCTTTTCCGGTGTTGTAAGCATCCAAATAAGCTGTTACTGAGTCTTTGTCCTCAAAATTGTCCGGATAAACCATCACCATATAAGGCGTGGCATTGCCTCCGAGGTATGATAAAAAGCTTGCTTTCCCCGCGTCATTCATTTCTTTCATTGTCATGACATTTATACTGCTTTTTTCCTGCGCCTTGACAATATCCGAATCAACTGCATTGTCGATTATAAGCTGAGACAGTTCATCGCTATAGGCAATTCCGGTGCCGAGTATTCCAACGCCTGCGTCAGCGCTCTTGCGGACGACCGCGACGATTTCAACTGTAATGCTGTTTTCCGAAGCATACATAGAATCGTAATCCTGTCCCGGAAGGTAAGCGCCAAACTCTGTTTTGACATAATAGTCGTTATTTGAGATTATTTTGAAACTTGTTCCGACAATATCAGAGAACTTAATGCTTTCGACATTGTCTGTCTCAAAGCCCAGACTCTGCAGAATGCTGAATTCAACGCGGTTCCTTGTATCTATTACAAGGACCAGGTCTGTGGGTTTTTCAGGATATGCCCCGGCGAGAAGTTCATAATTTTTAGTAATGAAAGGATCTTCGCCTTCTTTCAGATTTTTAGGATATGAAGACAGTCCTAGACCATTGGATCCTGACATCATACCCCCTCCGCCGAAATCTGACCCGCCG
>JAQVNH010000181.1 GCA_028703215.1 Eubacteriales bacterium | reverse complement strand
ATGGGACGCATTCAATCAGGTAGTGCGTGGTGGTTCAACGATCACAAACCCGGAATGGAAAAGCAATTATCGGATCTTGCCAGCCTTGGAGTACTCGGATCATTTGTCGGTATGCTCACTGACAGCCGAAGCCTTTTAAGCTATGCCCGCCACGAATATTTCCGCAGGATCCTATGCAACTACCTGGGCAATCTTGTCGAAAACGGAGAATACCCGAATGATATGAAAACTCTGGGAATAATAACAGAGAATATATGCTATTGCAATGCAGTTAAATATTTTGGTTTTAAACTGTAACTGATATAATGGTGTTCTAATAATCAACTAAATAATAAAAGGAGAAAATGCGATGCGTATTAATAATGCAAAGAGATGGGCGGTTACCTCAGTTGTTTTTATTATAATCGGCATTGCACTTATAATTGCCGGAATTATTCTGAATGATTTTGATCATTACTGGATGATATATGTGGGAATAATACTTACGGTAACATTTATCATTTGCCTTATAATGTTTCTCGGAATGGCAAAACGTCTGGACAGTCTGTTTAATAACAAACAGCTGCTGGCTCATTGGATTTTTGAATCAGCGGAGCAGGTAAAAAAGGCGGAAGCGGAATACAAGGAACGCAAGTCCCTGCATAAATACCTGCTTATAGTGGTCACCTTTTTCTTCGTGGTTATCGGAGGACTGTTTCTGCTGTTTATGTTTGATGATTATGATGAGGCGTGGGTTTTTGCCGGTATAATGCTGTCTATACTTGCGCTGATTTACATTGTCGCGCTTGCCACACCACGAATCGCTTACAACCGGATGAAAAAATCTCCGGCAGAAGTTTATGTAGGTTTTCACGGAGCATGGGTAATGGGGGCTTATACACAATGGAACGCTCCTATGTCGAAAATGACGCGAGTTGGTTTGATAAGAAGCGAGGGAAGCGTTTTCATCACCGTTTACTTTACAATTATCCAGCGTTTTGGGCCTCAAATGCAAGTATGCAGGATACCCGTCCCTGAAGGAAAAGAAAAAGAGGGAGAGGAAATTGCATCCAGGCTCGCTTCGATCAACGGCGTAGAATACAAATCATATAATGAATAACAGATATCTTCCGATAGCATATACATATCCCGGTTGGTCGAAATTAAAGATCGGGTTGTCTCAAAAATTCCCGGAGGTATAAATGCAAAGCAATAAAACGGCAATAATCACAGGAGCGACTTCGGGGATAGGACTTGCTGCGGCACAAAGATTAGCCGGGCAGGGAGTCCGTGTCATAGGAGTCGGACGGAATGCGCAGCGCTGTGAAGCGGCTCTGCAATGCATTTTGAATACAGTGCCGGACGCGCGTGTCGAGTATCTTATGTGCGATCTGTCCTCACAGTCTCAGATAGGTGATTTATGCCGCAAAGTGGAGCAGAAATATCCGGTTATTGACATCTTCGTACATGCGGCGGGAGTCATCATGAGCCGATTTAAAGCGACTGATGATGGATTGGAAACTCAATTTGCGGTAAATCATCTGGCGGCCTTCATTATTTCCGCAAGGTTGATGAAAGAGCTGGATGCTTCTGCGGACGCGCGCGTTATTTTATTGAGCTCTGTTGCCCACCGCCATACACACTTGAATTTCAAGGACCTTCAGATGCGCAGATGGTATTTCAGCTTATCGCAATATAAACGGACCAAATTATGCAATGTTTTATTTGCCGCGGAGTTCAACCGCAGATTCAAAAAAACAAAAATCAGGGCTTTTACAGCCGATCCGGGACTGGTCAAGACCAACATCGGACACAGCGGCATGAGCGGCCTTGAGAAAATGGTATGCAGGATAGTAATAAACAGGGGCGCAAGCCCTGACCTGCCCGCTATGAATATATGCCACCTTGCGCTTTCGCCCGAAGTACTCAAGAATGATGCATTTTACTGGAAGAACTGCTCTCCGTTGGATCCGGACCCTTATGCATATAATGAAAATGCAGCCCGGTTCCTGTGGGAAGCATCAGAAAAACTAAGTGCGCTGACATTATCTCCGGATCGGCTTAATATGCTATAATATTGTCAAATACTTGACCGGGATACAACATGTTTGATTTTGCCATCAGAAAATTACAAAAACTAAACGGTGTCCGAATGGTTGTTGAAGGACAGATGTTTCATATCCTTGACCTTCTGAGCCTTTATATATGCGCCTATATATCGTACTATGCTTCAAACAGCGCTTTTTTCGGAGCATTGATATTTCTGGCTGGGTTTTTTATTGAATTCGTCTTAAAGCTATTTATGCAAAGAAAGTGGCAAGAGGCTTCTAAAACAGGCATTTCGATTATCAATACGGCTTTGCTGCCGGCAATTTGCACGGCTGTGGTTTTTTTAAGTATTTTTGTATTCGATGCCATTTATATAGTTGTCTGGATCGCAATTCTATTGATCTTGCGCTCCGTTTTCACATATGAGGGAATATTGCGTTATTCCGACAGCAAAAGACATCTTAAATTGAGCATTGCCTTATCGCAGCTGATACCGACTGCCGCAATTATATTATTGCTGTGGTTTCATATCGATTCGGCATACGCGCTGAGGATTGGGTTGCTTTCTGTGATCTATCCGGCAGCGGTGATTTTCTGGCTGCTTCGCTCAAAAGGCAAAAATATCATCAGCAAAGCTAATTATAACGCGGAAGCGGCGTCATACAGGCTTTACAACGCATTGCTTCTGAATTCGAACATTGCCTTATACTTAAGCATGATGTCTTTTATAGGTATTTTGATGTTTGTCCCAAGCCAGGGTGATTTATTTTTACCTGTTATCTCATGGGTGGCTCTGGTGATAACGATAACGGTTGTGCTCGGGAGAATTATCAGGCAGGGTAAAATGAGAAAAATCGAGAAAAACACATTGTTT
>JAQVNH010000180.1 GCA_028703215.1 Eubacteriales bacterium | reverse complement strand
TATCCGATAACAGTTCTTACTATTATGAGAGAAGGTTTCCCGGTGCATTTCTTTGAGGCATTTATCGCTTCCGCTATCTCCGATGTGTCATTGCCGTCTTCTACAAGATGCACGTCCCAGTTGTATGCCTCAAATCTTTTTGCGACGTCCTCGCGAAATGTCATGCTTGTTCTGCCTTCTATCGTAATGTCATTTGAATCATAAAATACTATGAGTTTCCCAAGTCCCGCAGTTCCGGCAAAGGATGCCGCTTCGGAGGTTATTCCTTCCATCATGCAGCCGTCGCCCGACAAGGCATATGTATAATGGTCGACTATGCTGATGTCAGGTTTATTGAATCTTGCAGCAAGATGCGCTTCGGCCACAGCCATTCCGACAGCATTCGCAAATCCTTGCCCAAGCGGACCTGTAGTTGTTTCAACTCCCCTGGTGTGGCCGTATTCGGGATGGCCGGGTGTCAGACTTCCCAACTGTCTGAAATTTTTCAGGTCGTCCATTGTAAGTCCGTAATTAAATAAATGAAGCAAGGAATAAATAAGCATGGACGCATGCCCTGCGGAAAGCACAAATCTGTCTCTGTCCTGCCAGTCAGGATTTGCCGGATTATGCCTCATGTGCTCAGACCATAATTCAAAGGCCATCGGCGCGGCGCCCATGGGTGTTCCCGGATGTCCCGACTTAGCTTTCTGAACTGCTTCAGCGGATAGGATCCTTATGGTGTTGATAGAAAGTTGTTTTATGTTCTTCATTTTTGCCTCCGTTTATTTTTATTTGAATTATATTAATTTGATCTTTCACCTGTTTTTATTAAATTGCCTTCCAGCGACCAGGTCTGGACCCTGTTTATCTTTACCGGCAGGATCCTTCCGCGAAAACCGGTATCTCCCGGGAAGTTCACAACTTTGTTGCCTTCACTTCGCCCGGTCAAATACAAAGGATTCTTTTTGCTTATTCCTTCAACGAGAACTTCAACGACACTCCCTATCATTTCCTCGTTTTTTTCTCTGCTTATTTTGTTTTGAACTTCCAAAAGCTCCAGAAATCTCCTGTCGATTATTTCCGAAGGAATCTGTTCCTGCATCCGGGCGGCAGGAGTTCCGGTTCTTTTTGAATATTTGAATGTAAACGCCGAATCAAACCGCACGCTTTTCATTATCGCCAAAGTGTCGGCAAAATCCCTATCCGTTTCGCCCGGAAATCCCACGATGATATCTGTTGTGAGTGAAATATCAGGGATCTTTGTTCTGACCCTGTCGGTTATGTCAAGGTATTGTTCCCCGGTATAATGTCTGTTCATCGCCGATAAAACCTTGGTGCTGCCTGATTGAAGCGGAAGGTGCAAATGTTTGCAGACCTTGCGGCAATCTTTGATGACAGATATCAGTTTTTCAGAAATGTCCTTGGGATGCGAGGTCATGAACCTGATCCTCTCAATACCCTGTATCTCATTGATATTATACAGCAACTCGGCAAAATCCGTATGCTCTTCCAGATCTTTTCCGTAGGAGTTTACATTTTGTCCGAGAAGAGTGATTTCCTTATAACCCTTATCCGAAAGCTCTCTGATCTCCTTAAGAATATCTTGAGTTTTCCTGCTTCTTTCTTTCCCTCTGACATAAGGAACGATACAGTAGGTGCAATAATTATTGCAGCCGTAAATGACTGTAACCCACGCTTTGAGATCATCCTCATGAATTACCGGGAGGCCTTCCCTGATTATCTCCTGTGTGTTTTGGACATCGAAAACCCTTTTATTTTCAGAAATATGCTTAAATAATATTTCCGGTAAAAGATGAATGTTTTGCGTCCCGAATATTATATCTACATGCTTGTATTTATTCCGGACCTTCTCGACCGATGCAGGCTGATTCATCATGCAGCCGCAAAGCCCGAGAATGAGTTTTGGGTTATCTTCCTTGAGTTTTTTCAGCTTTCCCAAATGTCCGAAGACTTTTTTTTCGGCGTTTTCCCGGACTGCGCATGTGTTATATATGATAATATCGCTTCGCTCCGCAGATTCCGACTTGATGCAGCCGAGCGCCGAAAGAATCCCGGCAATCTTCTCGGAATCATTCTCATTTAACTGGCAGCCGATAGTAAAAATATAATATTTCTTTCCGGATGCGGTAATATTTTTTATTATTTCGGAGTATTCCTCCGCATATATGTTTTCCTGCAATACATCCTCCATAATGCTTTAAAAGCATTGAATTATTCGTCGGGATGCGACAATTATAGCATACGGAAATTTTAATTTAAAGATTTCATATGTTATAGATGTTGTTTTCGATACATAGATTCGCTCGTTCAGATGTCTTGCCGCCGGCCTTAAGAGATTCATTCAAAAAGCTCTTGTTTTTTATCAAAAATCTCCTCATGGATTCTCTCGGATCGTGTATGTACTCGGAAATCATCTCAAACTGTTTTGCGGTAATAAGACCTTTTTCCTCCGCATTTTCAAAAAGGCCGGTCTCTATCCTGATCAGCGAGTGAAGAACAATCCCTTCGGTTAAAAGATTTTCGGCTCCTCCCTGCATTCTGTCGGCAACTACGAGGCTGTGGGTTATTTTTGAGCCTATTTTTGAAATTTCGGGGATCCAGGCTCTTTTAAAACTGGAGGCTTCGGTTACGATATCTGCTATGTGAAGCACTTTTGCGCCGTTTATATCATACGCGGGCAATTGCCTTCCGTCTTCCATTATTACAGGTCCCCCGAATTTAAACAGCGTAATATGAGGTTTTCGAAGAAGATGTGCCGCAATAACCGAAAAAAACCAATCACGCCTCTCGCCGCCTGATATGAAATCAAAATTTTCTGATCCGATATATTCCTTCGCAAAAGAGATCATACGATCAATTACACCCTTATAAATCGTGTCGTTTTTATAATTTTCGATTTCATTTTCAAGTA
>JAQVNH010000013.1:1978-11760 GCA_028703215.1 Eubacteriales bacterium | reverse complement strand
CAAAGCAGTGCATTTTCTGGATAATGTCATAGACGCAAATAAATATCCCTTACCTCAGATAGACGATATGACAAAATCAACGAGAAAAATCGGACTTGGTGTTATGGGATGGGCTGACATGCTCTGCAAACTCGGAATATCATACGATTCCGATGAGGCCCTCGATCTTGCGGAGAAAGTAATGTGCTTCATAAGAGAGGAAGCATTCAAAAAATCGGAAGAGATAGCGTTAAAAAAAGGAACCTTTCCGTACTATGACAAAAGCACATACGCAAAAACCGGAAAAAAACCGAGAAATGCCACTACTACGACAATTGCGCCAACCGGCACACTGAGCATAATAGCAGGTGTCTCGAGCGGAGTGGAGCCGATTTTCGCACTTTCATATATCAGAAATGTAATGGATAACGACCAGCTTCTTGAAGTCAATCCGATCTTCAAGGAAACAGCTGAAAAAGAAGGATTCTATTCCGAAGATCTGATGAAGAGGATCGCTCAGAAAGGTACGATCGCTTCGTTTGAGGAAATTCCGGAAGCTGTCAGAGAAGTATTTGTGACAGCACACGACATAACACCGAAATGGCATGTGAGGATGCAGGCTGCCTTCCAGAAGTACACGGACAATGCCGTATCGAAGACCGTAAACCTTGACCATGAAGCCACCAGGGATGATGTCCGTGAGGTTTACGAGATGGCATATACCACCGGATGCAAGGGAGTGACGATATATCGTGACGGAAGCAGGGACAGCCAGGTGTTAAATATTGCCGGAACGCAAAAACCGGCAGCCGCCAATACAGCTGTAAGCATGGTGTCGCCGCGACCCAGACCCGAAGTCACGACAGGATTCACAGAAAAAGTCAAAATAGGCTGCGGAAATTTATATATAACCGTAAACTATGACAAAGACGGCATTTGCGAGGTGTTCACAAACCTTGGCCGGGGCGGAGGATGTCCGTCGCAGTCCGAAGCTACAAGCAGGCTCATCTCGATTGCTCTGCGGTCCGGACTGGAAGTCAAATCGATCGTTGAGCAGCTCCGCGGGATCAGATGCATAAGCACGATCAAAAAACCCGGAGTAAAAGTGTTATCATGCCCTGATGCGATAGGCCGAGTAATACAGAAGGTAATGAAGATCTCAAATGGCAACGGACACACGGATGGAATAACGACCGAGCCGCTCAACGGCTTGAGGGATGAGATTCCCAACGGGAACGGAGCGGGCGTCCAGTACGGCAAAACCTCTCAGGTAAACGAAGAAGCGGATGTTGTCTATGATGAGGATGGAGGCTGCAAACCGTCTAAACTGACAGTATGTCCTGAATGCGGGGAGCCTTTGGAGCACGAGAGCGGCTGCGTTGTTTGCCGCGACTGCGGATTCTCGAAGTGCGGATGAGGTTGCGCGACTGAAAGGATAAGAACCGCGATTGACAGGACAAGAACAGTTATAAAGGTGATTTATTTATAAATCACCTTTTTGTATATGATGAAATTCCACACAACGATCATTCCCATGACAAGTATCTTGCTTATTCTGGGAGACATCGCAAGAATGCCTGACAAAAGATACATCACGGCGTTTGTGGCTGCAAGGTTGAACAAAAAAAGCGCAAGATAAAGGGCAAGCTGTCTTTTGGGATCGGATTTGGACTTGAAAGACCACAGCCTGTTAAGCAGGAAATTTATAATAAAAATTACAGTATAGACGATAGTGTTTGAATATATGTACTGAACATTCAGCTTGTCAAATAACAAAAGAAACAGCAGATATTCCGCGATAAAGCTTGCAAAGCCCGTGAGCAGATATCGCAGGAACTGGCCGCGGGTCTCGGGCTTGAAAAAATCACCGAAAAATCTGCTTTTTTTCATTTTCTCGATAATTTCCTCAAAGATCAATTATTGCTCCTCCCGGCGTTTTATTCCTCTGAAAGTTTCAGCCAAGCCCAAAAGTTGCCGCTTTGCCGCAGACATATGTAATGATTATAGCATATTCGTGTGTTATAATATAATACTAAGAAGTTCGCACAATGCTGTAAAAAGGGAGTAAACCGATGAGATTTACCAAAATGCACGGTTTGGGGAATGACTATATTTATGTCAACCTATTTGAAGAAAAAATAGAGGATCCTTCCGGGATATCAAAATTCGTCAGCGACAGGCATTTCGGAATCGGCGGGGACGGGCTTGTGCTGATAATGCCTTCCGAAAACGCCGACTGCCGAATGAGGATGTTCAACGCGGACGGTTCCGAGGGCGAGATGTGCGGGAATGCCATAAGGTGCATCGGAAAATATTTGTATGATAATAAAATGACGGACAAAAAGGTTTTGAGAATTGAAACTCTAGCGGGCGTAAAAGAGATAGAGCTGTTTGTAAAAAAAGGAAAAGTCGAAATGGTGCGTGTCGATATGGGAGCGCCTGTCGTGAAATCGAAAGAAATCCCGGTCAGGAGCGATCTGGAACAGTTTATCGCGCAGCCGGTCAGACTAAAAGGCGTTGTCAGAAGCTTTACTGCGGTTTCAATGGGCAATCCTCATGCCGTCACTTACGTAGAAGATGTCGATAATTTCCCGGTAGAAATCGAAGGACCGCTTATGGAGAACAACAGCCTTTTTCCCAACAGGGTAAATACCGAATTCGCGCAGGTCATAGACAGGAACACGATTAAGATGAGAGTCTGGGAGCGGGGCTCAGGAGAAACTCTCGCATGCGGCACGGGGGCTTGCGCAGTTCTTGTTTCATCGGTATTGAACAGATTATCAGAGCGTAAAGCGCAGATAATTTTGAAGGGCGGAAGTCTTGAAATAGAGTGGTCCGAAAGAGATGAACATGTTTACATGACAGGTCCCGCCGTAAAAGTATTTGACGGTGAAATCGAACTATTAAGAGAGGTTGGATATGGCAAGGATCAATGAGAATTACTTCAATTTACAGGGGAATTATTTATTCGCGGAGATAGGAAAGAGAGTTGAAAGGTTTAAGGCCGCGCATCCGGATGCTGATGTCATAAAACTCGGGATCGGCGACGTGACCCGTCCGCTTACGCCCGCAGTAATCGCGAGCATGCATACGGCGGTTGACGAAATGGGCGAGGCCTCGTCATTCAGGGGCTACGGTCCGGAGCAGGGATATCCGTTCTTACGGGAAAAAATTGCAGATGTCAAGTACACAAGGCGCGGAGCGGCTGTTGACAAGGATGAGATATTTATAAGCGACGGCTCCAAGTGTGACACGGGCAACATACTTGAAATTTTCGGCACGGATAATAAAATCGCCATAACCGATCCGGTGTATCCGGTCTATGTAGACACAAACGTGATGTCCGGAAGGTCAGGGCCTTATAAAGACGGCAAATATGAAAATATTACATATATCCCATGTACGATCGAAAACAATTTTGTTCCGGAGCTGCCCAAAGACAAGGTTGATATAATTTATTTATGTTATCCGAACAATCCGACGGGAATGGTTTTGAACAAATCGCAGCTGAAGAAGTGGGTCGACTATGCGAGGGAAAATAAAGCCATAATCCTTTTTGATGCCGCATACGAAGCGTATGTCAGAGAGGATGACATTCCGCATACTATATACGAGATTCCAGGCGCGGATGAGGTTGCAATAGAGTTCAACAGCTTTTCAAAAAGCGCGGCTTTCACAGGAACAAGATGCGCATATACGCTGATACCGAAGAAAGTCATGGCATACAGCAGTTCCGGGGAGGCTCATCCGCTTCACCCGCTGTGGAACAGAAGACATACGACGAAATTCAACGGCGTCTCATATATCGTGCAAAGGGCTGCCGAGGCTGCACTGAGCGAGGAAGGATTAAAACAGACCGGAGAAATAATCGACTATTACATGGCGAATGCCGAGATAATAAAGGAAGGGTTAAAAAGTGTAGGCATTCAGGCGTTTGGCGGAGTCAATTCGCCTTATATCTGGCTGAAGACACCAAACGGCATGACCTCATGGCAGTTTTTTGATAAGCTGCTTAATGACGTAAGCATAGCAGGGACTCCGGGAGCGGGATTCGGACGAAGCGGCGAAGGCTATTTCAGGCTGACGGCGTTCGGGAGCAGAGAAAATACCTACACGGCTGTCGATAGGATCAAAAACAAGCTGAAACTAAAATAAGTTTGTTGACGGGAGTGTCGGACGACATGAACGAAAAAATCAGGAATGATAACACTGACAGGTTATTCAAAGCCATTCTTCTGCTTGAGGATGTTGACGAATGCTACCGTTTTTTCGAGGACATCTGCACGGTTGCCGAGATAAAAGCGCTTGCGCAAAGACTTGAGGTCGCAAAAATGCTGCGCGCCAAAAAAAAGTATTCCGAGATATGCGAGGCGACCGGAGCAAGCACTGCAACGATCAGCAGGGTAAACAGGAGTCTCGGCTACGGAGCAGACGGATACAATATGATACTTGACCGTTTGGATCTATCGGAAATCAAGGATAAGAAGAAAAAGTAAAGAGAGAGCTTTTTAACATGCCAAAAATGCGGCATACGAAAAAAATGCAAAAAAAACACAATAAAAAAGATACTATAAAATAAGGCGACAGAAAGAGGCAGGGATCAATGAACCTCATTGAAAAGATATTCGGCACCTATAGCGAAAAAGAAATAAAAAAAATATTACCTTTAGTCAATCAAATCGACAATCTTGAAACCGCGATACAAAACCTGACGGATGCCCAGCTTAAAGCTAAGACAAGTGAATTCAGGAGCAAAATCAAAGAGGGAATGACCCTCAACGAAATACTGCCCGAGGCTTACGCGGTAGTCAGAGAAGCCTCGAAAAGAGTGCTTGGCATGCGGCATTTCAGGGTCCAGCTTATGGGAGGCATCGTTCTTCACCAGGGCAGGATCGCAGAAATGAAGACCGGCGAAGGCAAAACACTTGCCGCCACCTTGCCCGTTTATCTTGATTCACTCGAGGGAAAAGGCGTACATGTAGTGACGGTCAATGACTATCTGGCAAAGCGCGACAGCGAATGGATGGGAAAGATATATAATTTCCTCGGACTCAGCGTAGGCCTTATCGTCCACGACCTGGACAACGACCAAAGACGCAAGGCATATGCCTGCGATGTTACATACGGGACAAACAACGAATTCGGGTTTGACTACCTTCGAGACAACATGGTAATTTACAAGCATGAAATGGTCCAGCGGGAGCTGCATTATGCGATAGTCGACGAAGTTGACAGCATCCTTATAGACGAGGCGAGAACGCCGCTCATAATATCCGGCTCAGGCGAAAAGTCAACGGATATGTACGAAAGAGCCGACAGTTTTGTGAAAGGACTCAAATCCCGCACCTACGTCGAAGTCGACACAAAATCCCATGATGATGAGCAGGAAAATCTCGATGTGGACTATATTATCGACGAAAAGGCCCACACATCAACTCTGACAAAAACCGGAGTTGAAAAAGCCGAAAGATATTTTGGAATAGAGAACCTTTCCGACCCCGAAAATCTTACGATATCGCACCATATAAACCAGGCTCTCAGAGCTCACGGTCTGATGAAACGAGATCGGGAATATGTAGTTAAAGACGACGGAGTCATAATAGTCGACGAGTTCACCGGAAGGCTGATGTATGGAAGGCGCTACAGCGAAGGACTTCATCAGGCAATAGAAGCAAAAGAAAAAGTTAAAGTGGAAAAAGAGAACAAAACCCTTGCCACAATAACCTTCCAGAACTATTTCAGGATGTATAAAAAACTGGCCGGCATGACGGGCACCGCGCAAACTGAGGAAGACGAGTTCAGGGCGATCTACGGGATGGATGTAATAGTCATACCGACAAACATGCCAATGATAAGAACAGACAATCACGATCTGGTTTACAGAACTGAGGCCGGAAAATTTAAGGCTGTGATAAATGAGATCGAGGACTGCCACAAACGCGGGCAGCCGGTTCTTGTCGGAACGATTTCAATAGAAAAATCCGAATATTTGAGTTCTCTGCTCAAAAGGAAAGGAATAAAGCACAATGTACTCAACGCCAAGTTTCATGAAAAAGAGGCGGAGATAATCGCGCAGGCAGGAAAATATGAAAATGTCACGATAGCTACCAACATGGCCGGGAGAGGAACGGATATCGTGCTCGGTGGGAATGCTGAATTCCAGGCCATACAGGAAATGCGAAAGAAAGGCTTTGCCGAAGAGATCATAAACGAATCCACGGGATTCAATGAAACGGAAAATGAAGAGATACTGGATGCAAGAAAAACTTTCAGAGAGCTCTATAATAGACGTAAACAGGAAGACCTGGCCGAAAGAGAAAAGGTGCTGGCGGCAGGCGGCCTTCACATAATCGGAACCGAAAGACACGAGTCGCGCCGCATTGACAATCAGCTCAGAGGGCGTTCCGGCCGACAGGGTGATCCGGGCTCGTCAAGATTCTATATTTCATTTGAAGATGATCTTATGAGGCTTTTCGGGACAGACAAGGTATCCGGTATCATACGCACGCTTGGTCTGGACGAGGATCAGCCTATTGAACACAGCATGCTGACAAATGCAATAGAAAATGCTCAAAAAAGAGTCGAGGGCAAGAACTTTAATACCAGAAAACATGTTCTCGAATATGACGATGTAATGAATAAGCAAAGGGAAGTGATATACGGGCAGAGAAGAAAAGTCCTTGATGGAGAGGATCTACGGGATTATTTTGTCAGGATGATAGAGGAGTGCGCCGAGAACGCAATCGCAACCTACACAGGAGAGGGAGATAATCCGGAAAATTGGGATATTGACGGGCTGACAAAATATGCGAGGATGGCGTTGATACCTCAGGATATGGATCTGAGCAGAGTCGATGATAAGGGAAAAATATCAAAGGATAAGCTCAAAGACAAAATCGTAACAGCGGCGATGACAACTTACGAGAACAGGGAAAAGGAGCTGGGGAATGAGCTCATGCGCGAGCTGGAAAGAGTTATATTGCTCCGCTCTGTTGACGCAAGGTGGATGGACCATATCGACGCAATGGATCAGCTGAAACAGGGAGTAAGCCTGAGGGCTTACGGGCAGAGGAATCCTGTCATCGAGTATAAATTTGAAGGATACAACATGTTTGAGGAGATGATAAGCAATATACGTGAAGATGCGGTCAAGATACTTCTTCGCACCAGAGTGGAAGGGAAAAACGCTCTGAAGCGTGAAAAGGTTGCGGAGCCGCTGATAGCATCACATGGTGATGAGCCGAAAAAGCCGGTGGTAAAAGCGGCAAAAGTAGGAAGAAACGACCCGTGTCCCTGCGGGAGCGGGAAAAAGTACAAGCATTGCTGCGGAAGCGGGGAATAGCCACAGCTATAGTCATCTGAATATAGGGTTCATGATATCGAATACACGATCGGGTTGTAATGACAACGCATTTGGTGATACAATAAAAATACGGCACAATAACGGCTACGGGCGGAACGGAGTGTTTTTAGTTGCTGGATATTAAAAACGAGCTGAAAAATTTCCGCGTTATTAGTTTGGATAGCGTCGAGAACAGTCTGGATCAAGTGCCCGATAACATCAGGGAATCGATAGTCCTGTACAATGACGCAATAGCAAATATTAAAAAGGGCAGTTGCGATATTGCCCTGATAGCTCTGAAAAGAGCTGTTGCAATGAACCCTGGTTTTTCCGAGGCAATGAATCTTCTGGGGCTATGCTATGCGGAAATGGGAGAATCCGATCAAGCCTCTGATTTGTTTGACAATGTGATCGAATCCGAAAGAAACGGAGCCAAGGCGCTCATTTATAAAAAGCAGCTTGAAGGCGGCGCTATTGACAGCCATTCAATGCCTGAAAATAAAAAGACCAGGAAGAAAGCCGATAAGACAGACCCTGTAAAATCACGACTTATCCGCTATTTGATCTTCTTTTTGCTTGGAGCCGCAGTCATACTGGCAATATGCTACCCGTACGTTTTCGGGAGCAGAAGCGCAAAAAACGATTCCGAAGAAGCGCAGAAGGCGCTGGCATCTCTTGAGGAAATGAACAGGGAATACAATGAGCTGCAGCAAAAATACACAAAGCTCAGCAGTGAATATAATGAATTGAAGACCCGGGACGAGCAGAAATCGCAGCAGCTCGAACTGAGCAACGCAAAATTGGCATATCTCGGTCGTCTGCAGACTCTGTTGGGAGCGTACCGTTCGGCGGATGCCGGGAAATACGAGGAAGCCGCGGATGCGCTTCTTACTATAATGGGGTTGACATTTGAGGATGAAGATAAGGCGGGTTTCGACGAACTAAGCAAGGCGGTAATGCCGATCGCGGCTGCGGCGGTTTATGAGGAAGGCAAGGAGCTTTGCCAGACGGACATGCAATACGCCGAAGCGCTCGCCAAGCTTTCAAAAGTCAACAAATATGCAAGCGATTATAAATACCCTGACGTGACCTATTACATAGGAAAATGCCATCAGATGCTTGGCGAATATGACAGAGCGCTTGAGTACTACAACATTATTCTTGAAAAATATCCGGACAGTTTTTATGTTCAATATGTAAAAGTCCGGGTGGCGGAGATCGAAGCAGCGCAATGATGACGACCATAGAGACATTGGCTGATACGAAATCTTTCCGCACAAATGACTAACAGAAAGATAATCAGGTGTTTACAAATGACGAAGGGCAGCATAAAAGCAACTTACGACAATACAAGCATTTCCTCGCTTAAGGGAGCAGACAGGATAAGGCTGCGTCCCGGCGTGATATTCGGTTCTGACGGCCTTGAAGGCTGCCAGCATTCTTTTTTCGAAATACTTTCCAACTCAATAGACGAATCAAGGGAAGGACACGGGAATGTCATTGAAGTAACGCGATTCAGGGACAAATCCATTATGGTCCGCGACTTCGGCAGAGGCATCCCTCTCGAATGGAACGAAAAAGAGGAAAGATTTAACTGGGAGCTCGTTTTCTGTGAATTATACGCCGGCGGGAAATATAAGAACAATCAGGGTGAAAATTACGAATTCAGCCTGGGGCTGAACGGCCTTGGCGCCTGTGCGGCTCAGTACAGCTCGGAGTATATGGATGTCACGGTCATCAGGGACGGGTATAAATATGACCTGCATTTTGAAAAGGGCGTAAATATAGGCGGCCTTAAGAAGGAAGAGCTGAAAAGCAGGCATACCGGCACTATGCAAAAATGGAGGCCGGACATCGAGGTATTCACCGATATCGACATCCCGCTCGAGTACTACCAGACTGTGCTGAAAAAGCAGGCAGTCGTTAATGCGGGTCTTAAATTCATATTGAATGACGAGGAATCCGGTCAGAAATGGGAGTACCGCTACGAAAACGGTATCAGCGACTATATCAGGGAAATAAGCAGGGAAAAGGAATTCAGCAGCATCAGATATTACGAAACCACTGCGAGAGGCCGCGACAGGGCTGATAAACCGGAATACAAGGTCAAGATGCAGACGGCGTTCTGTTTCAATAATGAAATCAACCTTATCGAATATTATCACAATTCAAGTTTTCTTGAGCACGGAGGCGCTCCCGACAAAGCGGTCAAAGCGGCATTTATATTTGTGATAGACAAGTTCCTGAAGTCCGGGAATAAATACACAAAAGACGAGACGAAGATTACTTTCGCCGATGTGGAGGACAGCCTGATTTTCGTGAGCAATTCATTTTCGACGATAACAAGTTATGAAAATCAGACAAAAAAATCGATCACAAACAAATTCATTCAGGAGGCAATGACGGACTTCCTCAAGGAAAAGCTTGAAATCTACTTGATTGAGAACAAAGAGGAAAGCGA
>JAQVNH010000013.1:0-1968 GCA_028703215.1 Eubacteriales bacterium | reverse complement strand
CGACAGGATCATCGAGCAGATCCTTGTCAACAAAAGAAGCAGGGAACAGGCTGAAAAAGCAAGGGTCAACATCAGGAAAAAGCTCGGCGGGAAGCTCGATATCGCAAACAGAGTAAAGAAGTTTGTGGACTGCCGCACAAAGGATCCGGGTGCGCGCGAGTTATATATAGTTGAGGGCGACTCGGCGCTTGGGGCATGCAAGCTTGGGCGGGACGCTGAGTTTCAGGCGATAATCCCGGTAAGGGGAAAGATTCTCAACTGTCTGAAGGCAAGCTACGACAGTATTTTCAAAAACGATATAATAGTTGACCTGCTCCGGGTGCTCGGATGCGGGGTTGAGATAAAGTCACGCCACAGCTCCGACCTCAGCACATTTGATATAAATAACCTTAGGTGGGATAAGATAATAATTTGCACCGATGCCGATGTGGACGGATTTCAGATCAGGACGCTTATATTGGCGATGTTCTACCGCCTTGTGCCAAGTTTGATAAAAATGGGGAAAATATTTATTGCCGAATCGCCTCTGTTTGAAATAAATGCCGGAGGCAAGCAGCTGTTCGCATTCACCGAAGCGGAAAAAACGGCTATATTATCCGGAATCAAAGGGAAGTACACGATACAAAGGTCCAAGGGACTCGGCGAAAATGAGCCCGAAATGATGTGGCTGACGACTATGGATCCGAAAACAAGAAGACTGATAAAAATACTGTCAGGCAATCCCGAACAGGAAGCACTGGTATTTGATCTCCTGCTTGGGGATAATCTGCAGGGCAGGAAGCAGCACATTGAAGACAACGGACATAAATATCTCGAGCAGATAGATGTCAGCTGAGACCGGAGGACGACCGCATGGCGGCAAATAAAACAGAGCTTCAAAAAATTGACGAAATACTTGAAAAAAACTATATGCCTTATGCAATGAGCGTCATTGTGTCGCGCGCTCTGCCTGAGATAGACGGCTTCAAACCATCTCACCGCAAACTTTTATACACGATGTATTACATGAATCTGCTTAAAGGAGGCAGAACGAAGTCGGCGAATGTCGTCGGACAGACAATGAAGCTCAATCCGCACGGAGACATGGCGATCTACGAGACTCTTGTCAGGCTGACAAGAGGGCACGAAGCGCTGCTTCACGCATTCATCGATTCAAAGGGCAATTTCGGAAAGCATTATTCGCGCGACATGCAGTTTGCCGCACCGCGCTACACGGAAGTAAAACTGGATGCGATCTGCTCGGAAATATTCAGGGACCTGGATAAAAATGCAGTGGATTTTATTGATAATTACGACAGCTCGATGAAGGAGCCGGTTTTGCTCCCGACTTCATTTCCGAATATCCTGACAAACGCGAATCAGGGCATTGCAGTGGGAATGGCCAGCAATATATGCAGCTTCAACCTCGGCGAGGTATGCAGGACAGCAATCGCATTTATAAAAAACAATGAAGTGAATCTGGCAGAATATCTCAAAGCCCCAGATTTTTCCACCGGAGGCAAGCTCATATACAGCAGGGAGGAAATGTCGGAGATATATGAAACTGGCCGCGGCGGCTTCAAGCTTAGGGCAAATTACAGATATGACAAAAACACAAACCGCATCGAGATATATGAAATACCTTATACGACATCGGTAGAAGCGATAATGGATGCGATCATCGACCTCGTTAAAAACGGAAAAATCAAGGACATTCTGGATATACGCGATGAGATAGATCTAAAGGGCATGAAGATCGCAATCGAAATCAGAAAAAGCGCGGATGCGGATGAGCTGATGAAAAAATTATTCAAGCTGACTCCGCTTGAGGATACTTTCAGCTGTAATTTCAACATACTTGTAAAAGGCCGGCCGGTCGTTACAGGTGTGCGCGGGATATTGGACGCATGGCTCGAATTTAGGATCGGGAGCATCAAACGGCAGGCGATCTTTGACATGGAAAGAAAGTCGGAAAAACTGCATCTCCTA
>JAQVNH010000179.1 GCA_028703215.1 Eubacteriales bacterium | reverse complement strand
CGCAGGGATCCTTGGCGGTGTATTTTCCTCGCCGTGCGCAACTCCCGTTCTTATAGTTCTGCTGGCCGTTGTTGCAGGACAGGGAAAATTATTATGGGGCGCGCTGCTTCTGCTTTTATATTCCGCCGGGCACAGCGTTCTGGTGCTGGTAGCGGGGACTTCGATCGGGTTTGTAAGGAAGCTTAATGCAAGTGAAAAGTACGGCAGGGCTAGCAAAATACTAAAAATCGTCATGGGGCTTCTGATACTTATGATCGCGCTGTATATGTTTTATTTGGGATTTTAGGACGATACCTGCAGTAGAAATTTCAATTTGCAGCTATCAGAAAAAATGAAAATCCGGTTTCAATAAGGCCGGCTAATGTTATATTTTACACAGAGGTGAGCCTGATGGCTGATAAAGAGGAAATAAAAGAACATATTCTCAAGAAATACGGCGAAATTGCCAGGGCGAATTCGCAGCAGGGCTGTTGCGACACTGGGTGCGGGTGCTGCGGTTCTCCGCTCGACGCCGGCAATGAGTCCATTAAGGCAGGTTATACAAAAGAGGACCTGGGAAATGTGATCTCTGAAGCGAATATGGGGCTGGGATGCGGAAACCCGATTTATGCGGCAAAACTCAAAAGGGGAGAAACTGTTCTCGACCTTGGGAGCGGGGGCGGATTTGACTGTTTTCTCGCTCGAATGCAGGTGGGAGAGACAGGTCAGGTCATTGGTGTGGACATGACATCCGATATGATCCTGCTGGCAAGGAAGAATGCTGAAAAGTCGGGCTATTCCAATGTGGAATTCCGGCTCAGAGAGATTGAGCATTTGCCTGTGGCGGACGGAACAGTCGACGTGATCATATCGAATTGTGTTATTAACCTTTCTCTTGACAAGGAGCAGGTTTTTAAAGACGCTTTCAGGGTACTTAAGCCCGAAGGGAGGCTTTGCATATCGGATATTGTCGCCACAGCGGAATTGCCTGAAGAATTAAAGAACGACATTGCCATGAGAGTCGGCTGCGTGGCGGGAGCGGAATATTTCGGTAATATCGAAGCAATGCTGAAAAGCGCGGGATTTATAAACATAAGGATGACTCCCAAAGACAACAGCAGGGAAATAATAAGCTCATGGGTCCCGGACAAGAATGCGGAGGATTACGTGGCTTCGTACATCATAGAAGCGACAAAATAAAAAAACATACTAACAAAAATTGCGGAAGGCAAATGTCAACTATTGGCCATCTGAAATGTTTACAATGACAAAGGAGAAATATCATGTCCAGATACGAGTATGAATGCAATGAGTGCAAGGAAATATTTGAAGTTTTCCTGCCGTTCGGAGATAATGAAAAAGCAAAAATAGTTTGTCCTAAATGCAAATCCGAGAGAACGAACCGGTTATTTTCGGGCATAAATGTGAATACCAAATACTCATCCAAAGCAAGTCCGAATTCTTGCTGCGGCGATTGCGGACATTGCGGATAAACCGGCAGGCATTATCTATGTGCAATTCGGATCATATCAACCTGCCAAGAAGGATCTTTAACGTTAAAAGGATCCTCTTAAAAAGAGGAGAAAATCAGCATGCTGGAATTTAGAAATATTACAAAGGTTTATAAAACAGGTGAAATTGAAACCAGAGCCCTGGACGATATCAGCGTCTCATTCCGCGAAAAGGAATTTGTCGCCATCCTAGGCACCAGCGGCTCAGGCAAAACGACCTGCCTTAATATCATCGGAGGTCTGGATCACTCTGATTCCGGAGAATTGATAATCAAAGGTAAAAACACTTCCGGTTTTGAGGAAAAGGATTGGGATGCTTATCGCAATAATTCCGTGGGCTTTGTTTTTCAGAGCTACAATTTGATAACGCATCTGAATATTGCGGCAAATGTCGAGCTCGGCATGACGCTCAGCGGAGTTCCGACAGAAGTAAAACATAAAAAAGCGATTGAGGTTTTAGAACAGGTAGGGCTGAAAGCACATGTGCACAAAAAACCCAATCAACTCTCCGGAGGTGAAATGCAGCGTGTCGCGATAGCACGGGCTTTGGCAAATGATCCGGAAATCCTTCTGTGCGACGAACCTACGGGAGCATTGGACTCAACAACCAGTACTCAAGTCATGGATCTCATAAAGGAAATAGCTAAGGAGCGGCTGGTCATAATCGTGACTCATAACTCCGCCATTGCTGAAAAATATGCAGACAGGATAATTCGTTTCCGTGACGGCAAAATCATTTCAGACAGCAACCCGCATGTTGAGAAGCCAAAGCCGGACAGCTTTGATCTCAAAAAAACAAGCATGAGTTATTTAACCGCATTAAGGCTTTCATTCAATAATTTAAAGACAAAAAAAGGAAGAACTTTCTTGACTGCATTTGCATCAAGCATCGGGATAATCGGCATAGCTGTCATTTTAAGCCTTTCGACAGGCTTTAGGCGTCAAATAGACATTTTTCAAAGCGATGCCATGGCGGAGTTTCCCATAATCATATCGCAGACTGCAACTCGGCTTAATGCGGAAAATATGGCGAGCATGCGCGAAGGATTCAAGGACAGACTGACAGGCACAGAGGAGTATGCAAACTCTGACAGCGTGTTTTTATATGACCCCATGGAAACAACTATAGTTCACACAAACATATTTACAGAAGAATATATGGATTATGTCGGCAGGATAGATCCCGAAATATGCGGCAGCGTAGGATATACGCGCCTTGTCGCCATGAATATGCTCCGCGATGTGAACGGGGAGATTCAGCCAGTGTCGCTCGCAAGCGACTCAACGCAGGGCAGAGGTGAAGACGGCGGGTCAGATTTCGGCGGAGGGGGTATGATGTCAGGGTCCAATGGTCTAGGACTGTCTTCATATCCTAAAAATCTGAAAGAAGGCGAAGATCCTTTCATTACTAAAAATTATGAACTTCTCGCCGGGGCATA
>JAQVNH010000178.1 GCA_028703215.1 Eubacteriales bacterium | reverse complement strand
CAAGAGGAGCATGTGCAAAGAAGCCCCATTATTTTTGTATAACATAGAGCGGATCATTTCGGAGGCGGAAATATGTTTTTACATATAGGCGAAGATGTTTCGATACCTCTCAAAAATATAATTGCAATAATGGACCTGGACGTCACCACCCTTTCTAAAGATACCAGGGACTTTTTAAAAATATCAGAGGAAGAGGGCTTTGTGGAAGTCGTGGGGAGCGATATTCCCAAAACTTTCATACTGGCTGAATGCGATAAAAAAAGCAGAATTTATCTCAGTGAAATATCTTCGCTCACCCTATTAAAACGGGCAGGATTGATTGAGAAAATAAATTATATAAAAAAACAAAAGAAAAACTGAGGAAAGCGGAGGAAAGCAATGGAAACACTTTACAGCAATGAGGAGCAGCACATAATTTCACATAAAGGATACGGAGAAGAACAGGTGCAGGTGCTTGAAGGGCTTGACGCTGTCAGGAAAAGACCGGGAATGTACATCGGAAGCACATCGCTGAGCGGACTGCATCATCTCGCATATGAAATAGTGGCAAACAGCATAGATGAGGCCCTTGCGGGCAGGTGCGACGAAATAACGATAAGCATACTGAAGGATAACAGCATAGAAGTCATCGACAACGGAGGAGGCATACCGGTCGGATTACATCCCAAACTGGGTGTTTCAACTCTTCAGGTGGTGCATACGATGCTGCATGCCGGAGGTAAATTTGGGTCAGGAGCATATACGGTATCGGGAGGGCTGCACGGCGTAGGAGCTTCTGTGGTAAACGCGCTCTCGGAACGGTACATGGTTGAATCTTCCAGAGACGGAGCAATCTACAGGCAAAGCTACGAGTTTGGAAAGCCCGTCACTCCGGTCGAAAAAGTCGGAGAAACAGAAATATCAGGGACAAGAACGGTTTTCAAACCTGACTCGTCTATATTTGAGGAAACAGAATTCGATTATGAGTTCATGCTCAGCAGGTACAGGGAAATGGCTTTTTTGAACGGAGGCATCAAGATAACGCTGTGCGACGAGAGACCTGACGAAAGGATAGAGAAGGTACTGCATTACGAAGGAGGGATCGTTTCATTTGTTCAATATTTGAACAAAAGTAAAGAACTCATCCATCCGATACCGATATACATACAGGGCGAGCGCGGCACTTCAACGGTTGAAATAGCCATGCAATACAACAACGACTACTCGGAAAACATCTATTCATATGCAAATAATATAAATACTACGGAAGGCGGCACACACCTTACAGGATTCAAAACCGCGATCACCAAGGTCATGAACGATTATGCCCGAAAGTATAATATTTTGAAGGAAAGCGACAAGAATCTATCGGGCGAAGATGTCAGGGAAGGTCTCACATGTGTAATCAGCGTAAAGCTTCTTGAGCCTCAGTTCGAGGGACAGACAAAGACAAAACTCGGAAACAGCGAGATACGTGGTCTTGTTGAAACGATTGTCAATACAAAAATGGCGGATTATCTTGAAGAAAATCCCGCAGTTGCCAAGATAATCCTGGAAAAGTGCCTTACAGCCACCAGGGCAAGAGAAGCCGCCAGAAAGGCCAGAGAGCTGACCAGAAGAAAAAGTGTTATGGAAAACACCACGCTACCGGGCAAACTGGCTGACTGCCAGGAAGATGACCCGGCTCTTTGTGAAATATTTCTTGTGGAAGGGGACTCAGCAGGCGGCTCCGCCAAGCAGGGAAGAGACAGAAAATACCAGGCCATACTTCCATTGTGGGGCAAAATGCTCAACGTCGAAAGATCAACACTTGACAGAGTGTATAACAATGAAAAACTGACACCCGTTGTGACGGCGCTGGGAACCGGCATAGGCGAGGATTTTGATATCAGCAAGCTCAGATACGGGAAAGTTATTATAATGGCGGATGCGGACGTTGATGGAGCGCATATAAGAACTTTGCTCCTGACTTTTTTCTACAGGTTCATGAAGCCGCTGGTCGAGCAGGGACATATCTGCATAGCGCGTCCTCCTTTGTACAAAGTATCTAAGGGGAAGTCTGAATTTTATGCATTCAGCGACAAGGAGCTCGAAAGATTGCTGAAGGAGCGCGACTGGATCAAGCAGGAATGCGCGATACAGCGGTATAAAGGTCTTGGGGAAATGAGCGCGGAACAGCTGTGGGAGACGACGATGAATCCGGACACAAGATCAATGATGAAGGTTGAGCTTGAGAATGCATTCTCCGCGGATGAAGTATTTTCAGTTCTCATGGGAGAAAAGGTGGAGCCCAGGAAAGAGTTTATACAAAACAACGCGAAGATGGTAACAAATCTCGACATTTAGGAAATCGAAGGAAGCGGGAAGAAGCCATAATATGGCTGCGGACAAATAAAATATAACAAAATATAAGATATATAATAATATTATAGAAAGGAATTGTTTCACGTGAAACAATTCCTTTTAATTTTTATGCAAACAGCGGATATCTGCGCTCAGACATGCGGACAACTCTAAATCTCCGGAGCAGCAATAAACGAATTGCCGCCGCAACGCATTTTCATCGGAAAATATTAACATCCCTCTATTATCCGTCGATAAGAGTTTCCGCAAACTCGCTGTGCTCAAACATGCGGACAACTCTAAATCTCCGGATAAAAAAGGGATGACTATTTCCAACGATTTAATGCTGCCTGCAGCGGCGATTCGTTTATTACATAGCGTAAAAGCGAGGTGTAAAGCAAGGTGCAAAGCAGGGGGCCAAACAAGTAGAAAAAGCAAAGGCGAAATAATAGCAAGTGAGAATTAACTATGGTATAATCAACAGGAAATCAAAGAATAATTCTGCTGCAATAAAGTCACAAAATCACCTGTTCGCAAGGCACAGGAGGGCGGGGAGGGTTCGTATTGGCAAGAGTCATTGCAATAGCCAACCAGAAGGGCGGGGTTGGCAA
>JAQVNH010000177.1 GCA_028703215.1 Eubacteriales bacterium | reverse complement strand
AAAGTCCTCCCGCCTGTAAAAAAGCAAGTATGACTGTTCCGAATCGTGTGTATTTGGCTATTACTTTTCTTCCCTCTTCGCCTTCTTTGGCCAGTTTTTCAAGTTTCGGTATTGCCACTGTCAAAAGGTTCATTATGATGGAAGAATTGATATATGGTTGAATGCTCATCGCAAATATAGTTGCCATTGAAAAAGCGCCGCCGGACACTATATTCAAAAACTGAAACAGACTGCCCGATTGAACAAGCGCGGCAAATTCACCGGGATCAAGATACGGAACAGGAATATGGGATCCGATTCTGAATACGATCAGCATCATTACTGTGAACAGGATCTTCCTGCGAAGTTCTTTTATCCTCCAGGCATTTCTGAGTGTTTCAAGCATTCCGCCCATTTATACCACCTCTGCCTTTCCGCCCGCAGCTTCAATTTTTTTGGCAGCTGTGCCGGAAAACTTCGTTGCTTTAACTGTAAGCTTCTTTTCAAGCTCACCTCCGCCTAATACCACAAGACCGTCTCCGATCTTTTTAACCAGACCTGTGTCTTTCAGCAATTTGGCATCCACTACTGTTCCGTCTTCAAAGCGGTTAAGTCTGCTTACATTGATTTCAGAAAATTCGTTCTTAAATCTGGCATTGGTGAACCCGACCTTGGGCATCCTTCTGTACAAAGGCATCTGTCCGCCTTCAAATCCGGGTCTGACATTGCCGCTCGAACGAGATTTTTGGCCTTTTGTACCTCTTCCGCCTGTCTTGCCGGTTCCGCTTCCGGGACCTCTTCCTTTTCTTATCGGAGCTTTTTTAGCTCCCGGAGAAGCCTTTAATTCATTGAGCTTCATGCCTGCACCTCCCCAATTTCTTCAACTTTTACGAGATGCTGTACTTTTTTTATCATTCCTCTTATTTGAGGAGTGTCATTCATCTCAACGCTGCTTCCTATTTTCCTTAAGCCAAGCGCTTTGATGTTGGCAATATGATTTGGTTTTTCCTGATTTGTTCCTTTTCGCAGTGTTATTCTTATCATTGTCTGCATACTCCTTCTAACCGGTAATTTCCTCAACGCTTTTGCCTCTGAGTGCTGCCACCTTTTCGGCATTCTTCAGGGAAGCCAGTCCGGCTAATGTCGCATTGACCATGTTTGTCGGATTGTTGGTCCCGATGGATTTTGTATATATATCTCTTATTCCCGATAATTCAAGCACGGCTCTTACCGGACCCCCGGCTATAACACCAGTACCTGGTCCCGCGGGCTTGAGCAGAACCTTTCCTGCTCCATATACTCCCAAGACCTCGTGCGGTATCGTTGTATTTACCAACGGGACCTCAATGAGATTCTTCTTCGCGTCGTCGACTCCCTTTCTTATTGCGTCAGGGATTTCCATCGATTTTCCATTTCCTGCGCCGACATGTCCGTTTTCATCACCTACGACAACAAGGGCACTGAACCTGAAATGCTTTCCGCCTTTTACAACCTTTGTGACACGCCCGATATTGACGACTTTTTCTTTTAACTCCATTGCATTTGCATCAATGTGCTGCATTTATTCCCCTCCTCAATTCCTGTGCGGATAAATACCCTAGCCGGCTATTCGGCAAGAACGTTCCGCGGATCGGCTGCATATTAAAATTCCAGTCCGGCTTCTCTGGCACCATCGGCAAGTTCCTTGACTCTTCCGTGGTACAAATATCCGCCTCTGTCAAAGACAACTTTTGTGATTTGCTTTTCGAGTGCCCTCTCGCCGACAAGTTTCCCTATCATATGAGCAGCTTCCTTATTTCCGCCGTTTTTGAGCTTTCCCTTTATCCCCTCATCCAAGGTTGACGCGGAGACAAGAGTTTTACCGATAGAATCATCTATCACCTGAGCGTAAATATTTGTCAGACTTCTGTATATGTTCAGCCTGGGACGCTCTGAAGTCCCCGAAATTTTCTTTCTTAATTTTTGATGTTTCACTATTCTGTTTTTGTTGCTGTTGGGTTTACTCAACATAAAATCAGCCCCCCGCCTTTATATTAACCTTTCGCTCCGGTCTTGCCCTCTTTGATCCTAATGACCTCGCCCACGTACTTGATCCCTTTGCCTTTATAAACCTCAGGAGGCCTCTTGCGCCTTATTATTGCGGCATATTCGCCGACTCTTTGCTTGTCATTCCCCTTTATGACTATCTTATTCGGTGCCGGCACCTCGTACGTTATTCCCTCAGGTTCAACCATCTCAACAGGATGAGAGAATCCAAGCGTCAGCAGGAGTTTGTTTCCCTGTTTCTGAGCTCTGTATCCCACACCGTTGATTTCGAGTCCTTTTTCAAAGCCCTGCGTCACACCCACCACCATATTGTTGACAAGCGTTCTCGTCAATCCATGGAGCGATTTATGGAGTTTTGACTCTGAAGGCCTTGTTACTGTCAAGACACCGTTATCTATATTTATCTTCATGTCCTTGTGGACATGAGATGCGAGAGTACCGTTTTTACCTTTCACGGTGATCCCGTTTTTTTCATCTACTTTTATTTCAACGCCTGCAGGTACTGCTATCGGCATTTTTCCAATACGAGACATTGTTAAACCCTCCTGTTTCTTATACCTGTATGTGTCTGCCTTTCACTCGCTGTAACATTCCGTGCATTGAGCAGACTTAATAAGCCATCCGGATGCTACCAAACAAAAGCAAGAACTTCTCCGCCGATACTTTCGTTTCTTGCGGTCTTATCCGTCATAATTCCCCTTGAAGTCGAAAGAATTGCTATGCCAAGACCTCCAAGCACCTTCGGGATTTCATCCTTGCCCATGAAAACTCTCAGTCCGGGCTTGCTTATCCTTTTTATGCCGGAGATAACACTTTTCTTCTCGGCTGTATACTTCAGCTTGATTCTGATAGTCCCTTGTTTTTCATCCTCGATCATATCCATGCCTTTGATATAACCCTCTTCAAGCAA
>JAQVNH010000176.1 GCA_028703215.1 Eubacteriales bacterium | reverse complement strand
TATTATTAGAAAAGACTACGAAATATGCAAGAAGGGGAATGCAAATTTCCTGAGGTTGTGCCATTATCCTCATCACCTCTATGAGTACGAGCTAGCAAGCGAAATGGGGTTTGTGGTTCTGGCAGAAACCCCCAACGGCAATTTTATAAAGCTTCATTTCGAAGATAAAGACATCCTTGAAAATGCTGTCAATCAGACTAAAGAAATGCTTAAATATTTAAAGAACGAGACCTGCATTATTTTCTGGAACTTGTTCATGGAATCAGCGACAAACGAGCCGGGCGCGATGGAATTTATCCCCGGATACATCAGGCTGGTCAAGGATATCGATTCTACAAGGCTTACCATACATGCGTCTCTGATACCTCTGGATGATCCCGCAGCAAATTACTTTGACGTAATAGGGATAAATTACTGGTCGGGATGGTACTATGGCGAAACCATTGAGGAAGGCAGCGAATACCTTGATAAAATAGGAGCAAAGTATTCCGACAAGCCCGTCGTCATAACTTCGGGAGGCTGGGAGGGCATATACGGCTTCCACTCTCACACAAGAAACGAAAAATGGTCGGAGGAAGAACAGGCAAAATATCTTACGGAAGTCAGCAGGATGTACATAAGCAAGGATTATACGGTAGGAGAGATCATCTGGACATTCAACGATTTCCGGGTGTCTCCGTGGATATTGGATAACTCCGGGCGCTGGACGCTAAGACCGATGGAACTTAACCACAAAGGCGTGGTGGATTATTTCCGCAGGCCAAAGCTTTCCTACTTTGCTATGCAGAAGGTATTCAAAGAGTGGGACGATAAGAAGTAAAGTATATTATAACGACCGAGGCGATAGAGCATGAAACAGAAAACATGTATATTGGTAGGCGCGGGCTTGAGGGGGATGGAAATTTATGCTCCGTACGCTCTGGAACATCCCGATGAATTAAAATTCGTCGCTGTAGCTGAGCCCGACCCTGTAAGAAGGGAAAGATTTGCCAAAGCGCATAAAATTCCGGCCGAGGCGTGCTTCAAAACATGGGAAGACCTTCTGGAAAAGCCTAAAATGGCTGACGCGGCCATGATAATGACTTTAGACAGAATGCATTTCAAACCGACGATGGCGGCGATAGACAGAGGATACCACATTCTTCTCGAAAAGCCCATGGCATCAACTCCCGGAGAATGTGTAACGATAGCAGAGGCGGCGAGGAAAAGCGGCAAATTATTTTTACTCTGCTATGTTCTTCGATATACTCCTTTCTTTTCAACAATCAAACAGCTTCTTGATGACGGGGCCATCGGCAAGCTTATAAGCATCCAGCATAACGAAAATGTCGGATACTGGCATCAGGCGCACAGCTTTGTCAGAGGGCATTACGGCAATTCAGAGAAGGAATCGCCGATGATACTTCAGAAATCAAGTCATGACATGGATATCATGCTCTGGCTTGCGGGAAAGGACTGCAAGAGACTTTCCTCATTCGGCTCGCTGTCTCATTTTAACAGTGAAAACGCACCGGCGGGAGCTCCTCTGAGGTGCACGGACGGATGTCCGCATATCGACACCTGCATACATTCCGCTCCGGCATTGTACCTTACAGATAATATAAAATGGCCGACGAGCGCGATTTCTAATTTCCTTGATTACGAGTCAAGGCTGAAAGCGCTTAAAGAAGGACCTTATGGGCGCTGCGTATACCACTGCGACAACGATGTCGTTGACCACCAGGTCGTCAGCCTGGAGTTCGGCGACGGCATTACAGCCGCATTCACTATGTGCGCATTCACAAACGAAATAAGCAGAACGATAAAGCTTATGGGCACTGAAGGTGAGATCAGAGGCGCGATGGAAAAAGATGAGATAAAGATACTTAGATTCGGAAGCAGAGAAAGCAAATTGATTTCTCTGAAAGGGGTCTCGGGCGACCACAGCGGCGGAGATATAGGGATAATGAAGGAATTTATGAGACTGCTCCATGCCGATGGCAGCGAAAAAGGCAGATCGTCCGCGGAGAAAGCCATACAGAGCAACATTATGGCATTTGCAGCCGAGGAATCCAGGCTTACGAATAAAGTAATAGACATGGACGAGTATTATAAACGATTTTTGTGATTCCTTCAAATTGATTATCCATTAGCGATAACGGACTGAATGTGCCGGAAAAAAGGGAAAGCATGCTGTATAAAGAGAATTGGGAAGCAGCTAAAAAGAGACTTGAGGCACTCTGGAGCAATGAAATAATCGACAGGTGCTGCGTTGCGATAAGAGCTCCCAAAAATAATGTAAAAAACAGGACAGGGCTTTATATCAAGCCCGCGGAGCATGAAGAACTTGTTAAATATCATACAGACCCGGAATATGTTTTAAGCAGAAACATTGTGGAATTTGAAAGCACATACTACGGGGGAGAAGCGCTTCCGGTCCTGAATCCGACCTGGGGCGACTCGGGATATGCGATCTACTTCAACAGCAATTATAAATATTCACAGAGGACCACCTGGTTTTTCCCCACGATTGAAGATTGGGAGAAGGACAAGGTGGTTTTTAATGAAAAAACCGCTCAGCGGCATATCAGTTTCGTAGAAGAAATCGCTAAAAACGCCAAGGGAAAATTTCTCATGTCCGCGCCCGATTATATTGGAGGCGCCGATGCTCTTATAAATCTAAGAGGTGTAGAAAACACGCTGATGGACATGATCGATGTCCCCGAAAAGTTTCTGGAAGGACTTTGCGAGATAAGGAGCGCTGTCAAAAAAGTCGGGTCTGAATTCTTCAAGATAATCAACAAAGCGTGCGAGGGCGGCTCGGCATGGGCATGGTATGACACCTGGGCAAAGGGCTCGCACAATCTTGTGCAATGCGACTTTTCGGCAATGATCTCGCCTCAGATGTTTGAAGAACTTATTTTACCGGACCTCGAGGAAAACTGCAGCCTGCTCGACTGCGCG
>JAQVNH010000175.1 GCA_028703215.1 Eubacteriales bacterium | reverse complement strand
TGCTTCCCTGTTCGTGTTTCATAAATTCTTCCTCCCGAGCGTATTCATTAAGAGGACATATCAGGCAGGTAAATCTGATTCCCGTCAATATGTCCTCTCGATAAGATTTTATCTATCTTCAATATTTATGTCAAATATTCAATCTTCGTTGTTTAATGTTCAACTCGAAATCATTTCGCTATTTCAGCAAAGACTGCCTTGTCGGTGCCAACTACCTCGAAATTGTCCGTCACCTTCTCGATCCTGATAACTGTCCTCGGGTAAGTCAGAACCTGCGTCACATATTCGTCTTTGCCGGGCGACCATTCTTCCACCGTTATTTTAGTTATACCTTCAATGTCTTCAACCTCGGTGACTTTGATCCCGTATCCTCCGGTCGTCTTTTCTCCGGAGAAAACGACCACATAATATCCCGCCCCGTCTTTATACCATACATATCCTCTTCCGCTTTTAAGGGCTTCGATATCGTTCCTGATGTTTTCGGGAAGCGCCGTTTCGTCTTCGATAATGTCAAATTCAATATCATTATGCGCGATCCCCTCATTGCCAGTGGTCTCCTGTCCGTCCGAATCCTTGCAGCCTGTTGTTGCGCCCGCAATAATCACTGACAATAAAACCATTGCGATTCTTCCTATATAAGCTCTTTTCATAGATACGCCTCCTGTTTTCGATATATCAATAAGACGCATACTCGAAAATTTTGTTCGCTTTTTCAGGAAATTTTCATGCTTATGACAAACATTGCGCCCATCAGCAGATACATCAATAAAGATATAATTACCGGCCAGTGCGAAAGCACCGAGGAGAAGTCTTTCCTGACAGTCGATATTGCCTTGACAGGCTTGTATTTTCTCCTTGACGCGAAGTTGAATAAAAGTATAAGCCCCGCAAGCACTGCTGCCGATACTATCCCAATAATAATAATTATTATCAGCTGATCCGGGCTAAAATTCGCAGATTCCTGCTGTATCGGCAGTTTGCCGGCAAAATACTGCAGCAAAGTCGCGATGGCATTATTTAAGAAATGCGCAAACATTCCCGCAAATATCGAGTTGGTTCTGAGTACATAATTCCCTATCAGTATCCCAAGAAAGACAGGACCGAACAAATTGCTCAAATCAAAATGAAACAATCCGAAAATGATCGCGGTTATTATTACCGCCCTTTGCGAGCCTCTTCTTTCGTAAGCGCTAAGTATGACGCCTCTGTGCATCATTTCCTCTGCTATGGCCGGAGTGACAGCAAAAACAAGGAGGCTTACAATGAGCTCGTTTAAATTGCCGGGAGAGGGTATTGCAGATGTCGGTACTTGTCCGATGAACTGAAGGATATAAAGAAATATGCTGTTGAGCATGACAGCGACAAAATAAGCCGGGACGGAAGCTGCGAGAATGATCAGCATCGGCGAAAAACCCGGATTGTTGAAACGAAATACTTTTTTAAAGTCCAGTTTGCGCGCAAGTGAAAATATAAGCACAGGGATAAGAATTATTCCGATCTGTATTATCAGAGTCAAAAGCAAAACATTGTCATTTAGAAAGTTGCCGTAGTATTCCTGCGTATATATGCTCGAAAGCGCGGTCGCTAAAATTGAAACACCAAACTGAAAGGCGAGAAATAAGGATACAAAAATCAAGAGCAGTATATTGACCTCGGTTATTTTCGGCCTGGTATTCATGCGATTCCCCCGTTCCCCATTATTGCAGCTTGATCAGGCAGCCTTTCAATGATCTCGCTTTCGGTTATTATCAGATCGACAGGCTCGTCAGTTTCGTCTGCGGGTATGTGCTCCGTTATCTGAACATCAAATGCCAAACCTACCTTTAAGCATTTCCTGCCGGTTTTTTTCAGATAATTGTCGTAATATCCCGCGCCATATCCAATCCTGTTCAAATTTCTGTCGAACGCAACTCCCGGCACTATGATCACATCGATTTCTCCGGGCTCCGATTCAGTTGTCAGAGCGCATATCGGCTCCATGACTCCATATTTGCCCTTTTCCAGCTGGGAATCAGGACAGGTCACTGTACGGGAGTCCATTTCGCCTTTACATAGCACCTTGGGCAGGGAAAGCTTTTTTCCGTTATCGATGCAATATCTTATTATCTGTGAAGTTTCAACTTCACCGCAAATACCAGCATAGCACATCACGGCTTCCGCCCGCCTGAAAAAGTCCATGGAAAGAAGCTTTTGCGTGATTATCCTGTTTGCTTCGATTCTGTATCCTTCAGGGATATCGTTGCGTTTTCGGATAATAGTCTTTCTGATCGTGTTTTTATCCCGCATTTTTCTCCTTATGATCAGGTAAGCAAAAATATAATAGCAAAAAACAAAGCGATAAAGCCCAGTAATGATAGCGTTACAGACGCTTTAAAGAGTGCGCTTCCGAAAGATGATCTGTCTTCATCGGATGATGACATGCAAACAGCCGAAATCACTATCCCGAACAATTGCCCCAGCACCGGGATCAGCGTTGTCAAGACCGCCAGCAGAACCTTTTTCCCATTCCCCAAAGGCTTGCCCGGCTTTTGCCTGATCTCCGGTTGACGCGCCGGAGCGATTTCAGGAGGAGATTGAGCATCGGTCTCAACAGGCATATCCCTCTTTTTATCCTGGATGCCTGCGCAATAAGGGCACCTTCTGTGAAAGGCCTCGATTTTTTCACCGCAGTACTGGCAATCGATAAACTCATATGTGTACGGATACAATTAAAGCACTCCCTCAACAGGTTTTATAAGATTATTATAACATTAACCGCCTTAATAATTCGACTATCGTTAAATGCCAAAGTCCATATTTTCGATAAACATATCTGCAAATCCCTCTGTATCGGATAACTCGGTATATTCGATCTTATTGCTGATTTCAGATGCGGTCCCGATCGCCTCTTCTGAAAGCAATCCCCTTGCCGCACCCATGCCGGCCGCATTGCCGACAGGTTTGATTTTCGAATCAAGTTCGGATGAAATTA
>JAQVNH010000174.1 GCA_028703215.1 Eubacteriales bacterium | reverse complement strand
ACCTGCTTATTTTCGTTTGCGGATGTTATTATCGGAACAATGTTTGTCGGAAATATCTCGCCTGTTTTCATGGCAGCAAGCTCCGGAGTATTTTTAAACCGTTCTCCTGCTTCGATGATGATTTCGCGCATTTCCATGATTTCTTCATAATCGTCGATGCTGTAGCGTGCGCACATTTCATTTCACCTAACCTTTCGGAAGAAGGGGATGGAAACTGCGGGAGTTCCGGAAATTTCGGCTTATATGACTTTGTTTATAAGCGAGCCGATATTTTCGATGTAGCATTCAACCACGTCGCCTGCGGAAAGATATTTGGGAGGATCGAATCCCATTCCAACCCCTGCGGGAGTTCCGGTGGCGATAATGTCGCCGGGCATAAGGGTAATGCCCTTTGAAAAATCACTGATTACATATGGAATATCGAATATCAGTTCGCGTGTATTTGAGTTTTGCCGAAGTTCGCCGTTGACATAGGACTTAATGTCAAGCTCAACCGGTAATTTGAACTCGTCTTTGGTCACTATCCATGGGCCGATCGGGCAGGAGCCGTCAAAGCTTTTCCCTTTGAACCACTGAGAGTGTCTTCGCTGGGCGTCTCTGACTGAAACATCATTTAAAATGGTATAACCGAAGATATAGTCATCTGCTTCTTCTGCAGGGATATTCCTGCCTTCCTTTCCTATAATGACAGCCAGCTCCGCCTCATAGTCCAGAGAGTCTGTAAGTTCTTTGTGGGAAGGGATGTTTCCATTATGGCCAGGGCATCTGTCTACAATCTTTGAAAAATATATAGGATATTTTGGAACAATGCTTTCTCTATCTATTGCTTTTGCGACCTCTCTGATATGGTCCATGTAATTCTTTCCGAGACAAATGACCCCTCTCGGAGGATTCGGAATGGGGGACAGCAGTTCGATTTTATTTAAAGGGATCTGATCATCCGAGTTTTTAAGCTTTGTTATCTCATAAGCAAGAGCATTGTTAAAGCCTTTTATGAGGTTCGTCATCGTGAGATTTGGATATAACCCTTCTGAAGAAATCACTGATATCCTGTCATCGGAAAGTATGCCTGTTTTTTCCCTGCCATTAAATTTAAAAGTCACAAAACGCATAATATGCTTCACCCTTTGCTTTTTGGCGGAATAGATTTGAGCTATTTTAATTATAGCATATCGTGCCATTTCGGCAATCAGAAACAGAAATGTATTTATATCGTTGAGGAAGAGAACGGTCTGAATTTGACTATATTCATGAAAGCGCATAGACTAAACCGTTTCATTTTATTATAATTAAGCATATAATCTTTACAAAATAACTGCATAAAAAGATGTGAAAGGAAATTTATCATGAAGAAATTTGCTAACTTTTCATTCTATATGTACACCGACATCCTTTTTGGAAAAGGCACTGAAAATGAGGTCGCCTCAAAGGTGCGTCAGCATGGAGGCACAAAGGTAATGCTTGTGTACGGCAAGGGAAGTATTAAGAAAACCGGATTGTACGACACGGTTGTTGCTGCGCTGAAAAGCGAGGGAATCCCATTTGTCGAATTGGGAGATGTTCAGCCTAATCCCCGGCGGTCTCTTGCTGATAAAGGACTTGAAATAGCAAAAAAAGAAAAGGTTGATTTTCTTTTGGCAGTCGGGGGCGGCAGCTCGATAGACACAGCCAAGGCAATAGCACTGGGTTTGGCGAATGAAGGCGGATTCTGGGATTTTTACAACGGCAAGGTGCCGCAAAAAATGGCGAAGGTCGGAACAATAAACACAATATCGGCTGCCGGGAGCGAAACAAGCGGATCGACAGTAATGGTCGATGACATCGATACTCATTTAAAAAAGGCTATGATGCATCCATCGGTTGTAAGGCCTGTATTTGCAATAATGGATCCCGAGTTGACATATTCGGTGCCCGCATATCAGACGGCCGCGGGCGCATCTGATATATTTTCCCATACGTTTGAACGTTTTTTTGTCGATAACAGCAATTATTTGGGAGATCAGTTTGCAGCGGGATTAATGCGGTCCGTAATAAAATATACAAAAATTGCGTTGGAGGATCCGAAGGATTACGAGGCGCGCGCGGAATTGATGCTGGCCGCTGCTTTCAGCCATAATGATATCACGGGTATCGGCGGAAGAAGCGGGAATGTTTTTACGGCTCATGCTTTGGAAGCATACCTTTCCGCCGCTTATGATACGCCTCACGGAGCTGGACTGGCGATAACCATGCCTGCATGGCTGCAATACATTGTTGAAAACGGGGATGATGACAAGGTGGCTCGTGTCGCTCAGTTTGCGGCAACGGTCTTTGATGTGCAGCCCGATATGCAGGATGTGAAAGCCGTGGCAAATGAAGGTATCAGAAGATTTCGCGCCTGGATCAGATCCATAGGCATGCCGCTGACTCTATCCGAAATGAATATTCCGGCAAAAGACTTGCCTGAAATCGTAAAGAATTGCCGAAGTAATCCGGATGGACTTTTGGAAGGGTACCTGACTATTGATAAATCTGACGTCGAGAAAATCTACAGAAGCGTGATTTAGCGCAACATCTTACTCATTACTGCGATAGGGATATAAGTATTGAAAATGGCTCGGCAGTTTTTCGGACAGATGCGAAAATTGGGCAATAAGGTTCAGCGAAAACTAAACAGAGGCGGCGATATATGAATTTAACAAATGTCATGGCAATGAATGCATATTCAATATTGCTGCTGATGGTCATATACAATCATTCCATGAAAAATCCGGAAAAGAATAATCTTCAGCAGAAACTTTTTGTGATGATGCTGCAAATAACGGCAGTGATGCTGGTAGTGGATGTTTTAAGCAGGTTTGACGGGAATCCCGGTTCGATATATCCTGTTATAAACCAGGCGGGAAACTTTCTGATTTTTCTTCTCAGTCCTGTTTTGCCTTCGTTATGGCTGCTTTATGTCCATTTTCAAATTTTCGACAGTGAAGAAAAAACGAGAAAACTCCTCTAT
>JAQVNH010000173.1 GCA_028703215.1 Eubacteriales bacterium | reverse complement strand
GAGCCGATAAAATAAGGATAAACCCGGGAAATATAGGCGGAAAAGACAGGGTGAAAGCTGTATTAAAAGCGGCTAAGGCAAGAATGATACCAGTGAGAATCGGTGTAAACGCAGGCTCCCTGTCCGGTGAAATACTGCAAAAGCACGGCGGTATAACTCCTGAGGCCATGGTGGAAAGCGCGGCCCGGTATATTTCGATGCTTGAATCTGTGGATTTTGAAAACACGGTTTTGTCACTCAAGGCATCTTCGGTTCTCCTGACGATACAGGCAAACAGACTAATGTCCGAAAAATATGATTACCCGCTGCATATAGGGGTTACAGAGGCCGGAACGCCAAATGCCGGGACGATAAAATCCTCGGTCGGGATAGGATGCCTTCTGGCGGAAGGCATTGGAGACACTATCAGAGTTTCCCTGACGGGAGATCCTGTTCTCGAAGTAAAGACGGGAAGAGAGATTCTCAAGAGTTTGGGATTATTGAAAGACGGTCCCGAGTTTATATCATGCCCGACCTGCGGAAGATGCGGAATAGATCTGGCTGAAATAGCTGAAAAAGTTGAGCTGGCGCTTGCATCCGTTAAAAAAAATATCAAGGTAGCCGTAATGGGCTGCGCGGTTAACGGACCGGGAGAAGCAATGGATTCGGACATCGGGATAGCGGGGGGGAAAGGAGACGCACTGCTTTTCAAAAAGGGAAAGATAATCAGAAAGATACCGCAGGAACAGATAGTGGAGCAGCTTATGAAGGAGATCGAAAATCTATAATAATTACAAGGACAAGCATATAAATGAAGAACACAAAAGACAGCGGAAGTTTTCATTACGATTATAAAATCGAAGGAATAAAAATATATAAAAAAACAAGACGCGTTGAGATAAACGCTTCAAGCAATGTCATTCTAAGGATAAATGAACAATCTGAAATCAGAAGATCATTCAAAGAAAAATTCGAAGGCTTTGATGTGGAGATCAATTTCAAATTCAAGACTGATTTGTCTGTCGAAAGCATATTATATGAATTTAAGGACAGTATGCTTTTGATCCTCAGCGAAAAAATGCCTTCCTCAAAAGGGATGCTAAAGGACAGCATTTGGGAGGTCACTGAGACCGGAAAACTGCTCATAAAACTTAAAACAAACGGAGTTTCTCTGCTGAAAGAGAAGAAATGCGATGAAGCGATAAAAGATATTTTTGAAAACAATTTCAGTAAAAAAATCAATGTTGAATTCATGGATGCCGCTCTAAACGAAGAATACAAGAAAGGATATCTGGAATTCAAAGAATCCGAGGAGTCTAAAATACTTGCGGCAGCTGAGAATGAGACCGCAAAAAACTTTCTGAGCAATAAAATCCCGGGAGACGCGAAAGCCCGGACCGCAAAAAATGAGGATAAACGAAAAACTTCAGCCGTCATCAAAGGTAAAAACTTTGCAGACGATCTGGATCCTATTTCTCAAATAGGCAATGACACAGACAGCGCGGCAATCAGCGGTAAAATATTCAAAACGGAATTTGTATCTTTTAAGAACAAAATGAATATGTGCAAATTTTTCATCACAGATGAAAGCGGGTCGCTGACTGTCAAGTTTTTCTATAAAAAGGAAAACGATGATGAACTTAAAGCTCTGATCAAAGACAGGATCCATGTTAAAGTCAGAGGGGACATGAAATACGATAGCTTTGAAGATGAAAGAGTTCTGAACGCAAAGGATATAGTTGCGATCCCGGAAGAGATCAGATCAGATAATGCCGAAGCCAAAAGAGTGGAGTTGCATCTGCATACCCGCATGAGCTCCATGGACGGTGTGAGCACAGTCGAAAGTCTTGTCGGGACAGCGGCAAAATGGGGTCACAAAGCAATTGCTATAACTGACCATGGAGTAGTTCAGGCATTCCCGGATGCTTTTAAAGCAGGTGAAAAGGCCGGCATTAAGATAATCTATGGAGTTGAGTGTTATCTTCTGGATGATGACGCGCCTGTTTTCTACTTTAAAGAGGGACAGGAGCAGGACGGGTCTTATGTTGTATTTGACGTAGAAACCACAGGCCTCGATCCCATAAAGGATAAAATTACGGAAATCGGCGCGGTACGCGTTTCGGAGGGAATTATAACGGGGGGATTCAAAAGTTTTGTGAATCCGGGAGTGCATATACCCGAAAAGATCACAAAGATCACCGGCATTACCGACGCAATGGTCAGGGATGCCCCGCCTGTTAAGCCGGTGCTTGAAAAGTTCATGGAGTTTGCCGGAAAAAGCATACTTGCTGCGCATAATTCCCGGTTTGACATGTCGTTTATAAAAAAAGCCGCGTCGGATGAGGGCATTGAAATAGACAATCCTGTTTGCGACACACTTCAGATGAGCAGGCTATTGATACCGGGGCTGCCTAATTACCGTCTGGGCACAGTTGCGGAATTTCTTGGGATAAATACTGGGGATAGCCACAGAGCGCATGATGATGCCGCAGCTGCGGCAGGAGTTCTCGTCAGATGTCTGGATATCCTTAAAGCGAAAGGTATTTGTGATTATAATGATGTTCGCAGGGAACTGGATTGGAATGTGGATTTTACTAAAAACAAAAGCTATCATGCAGTAATACTTGTTAAAAATCAAATCGGATTAAGAAATCTATACGAGCTGATCTCATATTCGCATCTTCGTTACTTCCGGCAGAAAAAGCCGAGAATACCAAGACGTCTTCTGATGTCTTACAGGGAAGGACTGCTGGTCACAACAGCCTGTGAAAACGGAGAACTGTACACGGCGGTGAAAGAGGATCGTCCGCAGAAGACTATTGAACACATTGCTGAATTCTATGATTTTCTTGAGATCCAGCCGCTGGGCAATAACAGATTTCTTATAAAATGCGCATGGCAACAAACCGATATGGCTGATTCCATCCCTGAGGTTGATACCACGCCTCGTTGTATTCATATTCATCATGCCTATACCACCCGGCATCAGGATAGGCCGGCGCACAAACCTTGTTG
>JAQVNH010000172.1 GCA_028703215.1 Eubacteriales bacterium | reverse complement strand
ACCAGAAGAAATATCACGACAGCGACCGCGACTATTGACAAGACCATCGGATACATCATTGCGCTTTTTACTTTCTGCGACAGCTTGTGCTCCTTTGTGAGAGATATTCCCATTCTCTCAAGAACCAGCTCCATATTCCCGGATATCTCTCCGGTCTCCAGCATGGATATGAATATCTCCGGAAATCTCCTGGCATGCTCATTGAATGCCTGGGAAACGGAGCTCCCTGTTTGTATCTTCTCATACACGTCTGTAAGCACAAGTTTTAGTTTTTTGTTATCGGTCTGCGATGCCAATATGTCGATTGCCTTTAATATCGGAACACCGGCTTTTAAAACCACGGAAAACTGGCTGCAGAAAATTGCCAGATCGCTTGTTTTGATTTTATAGTTTAATTCGATTTCGCCCTTTTTCTTTTTTTCAATGACTTCCGTTATTTTTTGCGGAAAATACCCCATCTTATATATGGCTTCAGCGGCATTCTTTTTGCTGTCCGCTTCTACCAGACCGGATTGCATTATTCCCGATTTATGTATGCCATTGTATAAAAATTTCGGCATTTAAACTCCTCGTCCCTGCTCCTTTGTCATTACAGCAAAATCACAGTTTGACTCCCTGAACGTCTTGCGGCGCATGTTTATAATTCTGCAATATTCTGCTTTACATACACATCGTCGATGCATCTATACATAAGCTCATCCCGGGATATTTCGCCGCTTTTATATAGTTTTATCAGTGAATTGTCCATCGATACCATTCCGTAAGATGTTCCGGACATTATAGCGTTGTTTATCTGAGGCGTCTTCCCTTCGCGGATAAGATTTCTGATGGCAGGCGTGCAAAACATGACCTCTGCCGCAGCTCTTCTTCCTTTTCCCGCCGCCCTTGGCACAAGCTGCTGCGCAACTACCCCGACCAGAGTGATGGAAAGCTGAAACCTGATCTGCTGCTGCTGGCTCGGTGGGAAAACATCAATTATCCTGTCTATTGCTTTTGCGGCGCTTATCGTATGAAGTGTCGAAAACACAAGATGCCCGGTTTCCGCCGCCGTCAGCGCTATGGCGATCGATTCGTGGTCTCTCATCTCTCCGATCAGTATTACATCGGGATCCTCTCTGAGAGCCGCTCTCAAAGCATTCGGATAAGTTTTGGAATCGCTTCCTATCTCGCGCTGATTGACGATGCTCATTTTATGATCGTGGATGAATTCGATAGGGTCTTCAAGACATAAAATATGGCAATCCCGCTCCGAGTTTATTATGTCGATCAATGCCGCAAGTGTCGTCGATTTGCCGCTGCCTGTAGGTCCCGTGACAAGAACAATCCCCTGTGTTTTATCTGTAAAGTGCCTGAGATTTTCAGGAAGTCCGAGCTGCGTGAGAGACATTATGTCCGAATCGATTTTCCTTAAGGCGAATGCATATTCGCCCTGCTTTCTGAAGCAGTTCATTCTGAATCTGTACTTGTCCATGACCGAGATCGCGCAGTCATATTCCCCGTTCTCCTCTAAAACAGCTAACTGCTCAGGTTTGAGCATGTCATTCACAAATTTATCCGTGTCCTCGGGCTCAATATTTTCTTCTTCAAGTCTCGTGAGTCTTCCGCTCACCCTCAAAACGGGAGGAAGGCCTATCGTGAGATGTATGTCCGAAGCTCCCGATTCATATGCTTTTTCAACAATGGCGTTAAAGTCGAAGCCCATGCATGATCTCCTTCCCAAAATGTCAATCCTGACTGTATGCCACCGAAATGGCTTCTTTCAATGAGATGGTACCCTCCAAAAGGAGACGGATGCACTCCTCTTTTATCGTCTTGATGTTGTTTTTCTTTGCATACTCTCGGATCTTGTTTGCAGGATCCTCCATTGAAATAAGATTTCGCACTTCCCCGTTTATCATCAATACCTCGTGAACTGCCATTCTGCCTTTGTCTCCCGTATTGCCGCAGTTTGAACATCCTGCCCCGGAATAGAACTTTATGGCCGGATCGTTTTCGGGAAGACCCATGGCCCTTACATCCTCGGGATCAGGAATGTACTCCCTTTTACACACAGGACATATTTTTCTTACAAGTCTTTGCGCGATTATTCCCACCAGAGACGCAGAAAGCATGTAAGGTTCGACTCCCATATCCAGAAGTCTTGAAATCGTATCTGCCGAGCTGTTCGTGTGTATTGTAGACAGGACCAGATGCCCTGTTATCGCGGCACGGATGGCTATTTCCACTGTTTCCTGATCTCTGATCTCGCCAATCATTATGATATCGGGATCCTGCCTCAGTATCGAACGCAGCCCGCTGGCAAAATCCAGATTCGCCTTGGGGTTTACCTGGACTTGATTAAGTCCTTTGATAATGTACTCAACAGGATCTTCTACTGTAATGAGATTGTCCGACTCCCTATTCAGCTCGCTTAGCATTGTATAAAGCGTAGTCGTTTTACCGCTCCCCGTCGGTCCCGTCACAAGTATTATGCCATGAGGGTTTTTGAGCAGGAGATCGAATTTCTCAAGATTGTCCTTGGAAAATCCAAGCACATGCTTCGGCTTTAAAAAGGATTCGCGGTCAAGTATCCTCATGACCGCTTTTTCACCGTACATCGTGGGGATCGTGGAGATCCTGACATCCAATTCATGCCCTTTGATATTGAGCTGGCATCTTCCGTCCTGCGGTATCCTTTTCTCGGCGATATTCATATTGCCGATGATTTTTATCCTTGTTATTATTGCGGCGTGAGCTTTCTTCGGTATGGTCAGGATCTGCGCGAGCGAGCCGTCGACCCTCTGTCTTGCCCTGACCTCGTTCTCCATCGGCTCGATATGTATATCCGACGCACCGTCATTCACCGCCTGCTCGAGTATGGAGTTCACGAGTCTTACTATAGGCGCGTTGCCAATGCTATCCTCTTGAAAATTCTGAACTTCCTTTGCTGCATCGATAAGGTTATTCTCTTTTTTAAAATCCTCTATAGCCTTCTCCGCTCTGATATTTCCATAAAGACCGTCTATA
>JAQVNH010000012.1 GCA_028703215.1 Eubacteriales bacterium | reverse complement strand
GCTTGGAAGGAATTAGATGATCTTATTAGAAGAACATTTGAGTAGATTGAAGTTGAAGTGTCGAGAATTTGTTATTCCGATTGGATGCTTGAAGAATCAACATACGCATTTAAGTTAAAGAACTGGTGCTTATAATTTGCCGAAAAAGTAAATAAGAAAGCGCTATATGAGATTAGAAAACAAAACATTACGGGAAATCAAAGGGGGATATTATTATGAAATGTCCGTATTGCGGCAGTGAAAGAATCGAAATAGGAGTTGCCTGGGGGAAATCCGCCGAAACCGGAAATGTTGGCTTGAAGTATACCAAAGGCAGTTTTCTCAAAGGTGTTGTTCAAGTCTATTCTGACTTGTGTCTTGATTGCAAAAGCATTGTCCGGTCATACATCAAAGAAGAGACTGATAAGAAATGGAGCCATAATCCCGGCTCGCTTGGAAGCAGATAAGATTTGATTTTTTCCGGAAATTGACCGGCACAGCAAAATTATATTGCAGAATTTCTATTTTACACGAGGAAGGATGAACTGCTTTGAATGACGGTAAATCAAAAAAAGAGTTGATAGCACTATATAAAGAACGAGAAATCGTCGGCGGGGTTTACATTATAAAAAATACGCTGAATAATAAAATACTTCTAAAAGCTGACACGAATTTGCAGGGAAGTAAGAACCGATTTGAATTTTCACAAAAAACAGGTTCTTGTGTTGATATGAGACTGCAAAGTGATTGGAACAAAGATGGCGGCGGGCAATTTGTTTTTGAAGTTCTGGAAGAGCTGAAAAAGGGCGAAACACAGACAACGGAAGAATTCAAAACCGATATCGGCATCTTAAAAGAAATCTGGTTTGATAAATTATCTGATAAGGATTTGTATTAAGCTATGAACGCTACAGACAAAAAGCCGTATTGTTAGTGCGATATCATATTTATATCAAAAAAGGAGAAAGTTATGAATGACACATTAAAAACGATATCGGAAAGGTTTTCATGCCGAAACTTTACCGACCGTGTGCCGGAGAATAAATACCTTGAAGCAATAGCGCAGGCTGCAATCCAGGCGCCAAGCGGAATGAACCGGCAATATTGGCATGTAATAGTTGTCAAGAATAGAGATTTAATTTCTGAAATGGACAAAGAAGGAATCGGCATTTTATCTCATATGAAAGACATATCTGCGTATGAGAGAATTATGAAACGGGGTGGCAAATTGTTTTATAATGCTCCGTGTATGATTTTGATTGCAATAAAAGAAGCAGATCCAAAGGGCGGAGAGTTGATAGATTGCGGAATATTGGCACAAAACATATCTTTGGCTGCAACATCTTTGGGGATAGCAAATCTCCATTGCGGTTTTGTTAGATTAGCTTTTGCGGGAGACAGAGCAAATGAATTTAAAGCAAAATTGAAGTTTCCTGACGGTTATGAATGCGGCATGGCAGTTTTATTGGGATATACTGAAAATGCCGTGCTTCCACATGTGCCAAATCAAAACAAAATAACCTATATTGAATGATTCATCAAAGAACTTTTCAGGATCGAATTTTTGGAAAGTGTCTCGGAAATATCAAATAAATGTGAGGGTTGACTATAAAGCGTATGACTTAGATATCAAATACAGCAAGGAGCAAAAATATGAAAATACATACAGGGCGAAAACTCTACTCATTAAAAGAAATATATATGATTGTTTACAAGGGTATGCGTTCTGCCCCGTATATATCAAAAGCCAGGCGAAATAAGGAACTCGGTCCTGAATTCATTGAAAGGATCATGCTTGCGGTTACCGAGGTAAACGGTTGCGAGATATGTTCATATGCACATGCAAAAATGGCATTGGAAACCGGAATGAGCAACGAAGAAATTCATAACATGCTTTCAGGAATTATGACGGATGTCCCATCAGATGAGCTTCAGGCCATAATGTTTGCGCAGCATTACGCGGACAGCAGAGGAACGCCGGACAAAGAAACATGGGATCGCATAATAGAAAGCTATGGGGCAACTAAATCATCCGGAATTCTTGGTGCCATTCGAGTCATAATGATGGGCAATGCTTACGGAATCCCATGGAGTTCATTTGTCAATCGATTCAAAGGCGCGCCGGATAAGAGAAGCTCATTGTTTTATGAAACCGGAGTAATAATAATCGGAAGTTTACTAATTCCCTTTGTGATCGTACATGCCATAATAGCTTCAATACTTCGATTTAAGATAATTGAATTTTAAGGCTGACACACTAAAAAGTTTAACCTTGTCGTGTTTTTCACTGAATAATGGACAGAGAGCCAACCCCTGTATTAACCGCTTAATAGCGTCTCCTGTATTAGTCGCTTGAATTATTTTGATGGGAGGATCGGATATGGATTATTACCTTGAAATTGTTTTAAGGCTTGTACTGGCAGTATTTATAGGTGGAGTGATCGGATATGAAAGGGAACATGCCGGGCGTCCTGCAGGATTTCGGACACATATACTGGTCTGCGTGGGCTCTGCCCTTGTAATGGTGACATCCGAATTCATGTTCAACCGTTTTATAACGCTGACAAACATGGACCCTGCAAGGTTGGGTGCCGGCGTGATAAGCGGGATAGGATTTCTTGGTGCCGGCACGATAATCAGAGAGGGGATCAGCATCAAGGGACTGACAACAGCCGCGAGTCTATGGGCGGTCGCGTGCGCCGGATTGGCCGTAGGTATAGGCTTTTATGAAGGAGCGGTGATAGGAGCGGTATTGATATTTATAACACTTATGGTTTTAAAAAACCTGCAAACCAAACTATCAAAAAAGTATAAAAATGTGAATGTTGTCACCGGTGATGTGCGCGGATTTATAAACAAGGGAAGGGAAATATTTGAAAGAGGTAATGCAACGATATTGAACGTAGATATTGACAGCAGCAAAAATGATGAAAGCATTATACTGAAGTATAAAATAAAAACAGGAAATAATTACGATCATTTGAAGACGGTAACAGAGCTTTTGGAAACCGAAAGCGTAAACAATGTATATACCGACTGATAGTTATTAAAATGCATTGCCTCCTTCAATTTACCTTGCCTTGCAAAAATGGAGGGATTGAAATGTCAGAGAAAAAAAGCGCCGGGATTATAGCGGAGTAATACCGGATGGGTTTGAAATCATTGAACTCGGACCTTGCAAAGTGATGGTTTTTCAGGGAGAGCCATATGATGATGAAAGATTCGAAGAAGCAATTGAAGATTTATGGGAAGTTATGAAAAAGGATGTTCCTCAGATTTACGGATTGGAGTGGTCAGATGACGACGCTCCAAGATTCCAGTTTGAACCGCAAGGGTATAGAGGGTATATAGAAGCGAGGATGGTAAAGCAATTGAATAAATAGGATAAAAAAGCCAAAAAGACACAAGAGAGCGTTTCTCTTTTGTCCTGTTTCTGACAAACAACAGTTGAAATATGCTCAAAAGCAATGGAATTGTTTCTCATGAACAGTATCTTAGAACTTTGGTTGAGTTTGAGCAATACCAGATAAAACAGAATCGGGAATTAATTTCGTAATTTGAATAGTGTAAAAAGTAAAAATATCAAAAGGAGAGTAATCATGGGTTTATTATCACTTGCCAGCAGTGCATCAGCCTGGTACGGATATGAATATTTTATGGGAAAAAAAGTGGTTTCGTGTAATAGGATTAATGAGGAAGAATACGAGGGCGATGTCAAAGGAAGCAGCAAGGAGCCGTATCAAGTATATATTAATACAATTCATCCGAGAAAGTCACGCTGCAACTGCCCACATGCTGAAGGAAAGCGCATTATCTGCAAGCATATGGTCGCAATGTTATTTACCGCATTTCCAAAAGAAGCTGATCTTTATATAGCGGCAGTAGAGGAATATGAAAGAGAAGTAGTTCAGCGTGAGAAGGAACACAATAAAAATATATTAAAATACGTTTTCAGCTTGTCAAAGGCAGAACTAAGGAGCGCGCTTTTTAATGCCTTACTTGAGGCAGAAGAAAGAAAGAGGTATTATTAGAAGAAAACTCGCAAAAAATACTAGCATTCCCTGAGATAACAAGAAAATAGCACAAGAATTCTCAACACAAGGGACGCGAGAACCGCCTCATAGGGTGTCTACACAATAAACCAGTAGCAAATAAAGTAGCAAATAAAGTAGCGAATAAAGTGGCAATTAAATTCATTACATGATACAATAAAGTTGAACAAAAACGGGAGGCAACTTTTTGAATATTGGCTATGAAACGGAAACAATAGAATTCAAAAAAACAACAGGCGAATTGAGGGAAGGAATCATATCGTTATCCTCAATGATAAATAAAAGCACGTATGGAACTCTTTATTTTGGAATTCGAAATGATGGTGAGGTTATTGGGCAGGAAGTTGGCGATAAAACGCTGCGAGATGTATCGCAGACTATTGCAACGAACATAAAACCCCAGTTGATACCTAAAATATCTTTGGAATTGATTGAAGGGAAAAATGTTATAAAAGTAGAATCTGAAGGCAACGATAAACCCTATTCTGCTTTTGGGAAATATTATATTCGCTCAGCTGATGAAGACAGAGAAATGTCCCCAAATCAGCTTAAAAATTATATGCGGGATAAAGAAGATGCAGATATTATTACCACTATTGCGTCCGAAAATCAAGGATTGACTTTCAGGCAGCTTAAAACCTTGTTTGCAACAAAAGGCTTATCAGTTAATGAGGAGAGTTTTGAAAGAAACCTTGGGCTGCTGACATCAGCTGGGAAATATAATATAATGGCTGAGCTGTTGGCAGATAAAAATGATATATCAGTAAAAGTAGTATCTTTTGAAGGGGAGGATAAGAGTGTAATTGTCCGCAGAAATGAATATGGCTTTAAATGTTTGGCAGTTGCAATGGATCAGGTTTTAAGTTACATGGAAGCAATTAACGACACAAAGGTTTCACTGAATTCTCATCAGCGTACCGAGAAAAAACTGTTTGATTTTTCTTCACTCAAAGAAGCATGGCAAAATGCATGTCTTCATACAAAATGGCAAAAGAAAAATCCACCCGCTGTTTATATTTTTTCAAATAGAATTGAAATTATATCTACCGGGGGATTAATCAGTGATTTGAGTCGTGAAGAATTTTTTAAAGGGATTAGTAAGCCGGTAAATGCAAAGTTGCAGAAAATTTTCGGTCAACTAGGATTTGTGGAACAGACGGGACATGGAATACCGCTAATTATCAGCCAGTATGGAATGCAGGCATTTGATGTTACAGACAACTTTGTTAATGTTACGATTCCGTTTAATACAGAACTAATTACAAAGAACGAAAAAGATAAAACAGTAATTTTTAATTTGAATCACGCACAACAGAAAGTTTATAATTTCTTGAAAGAAAATCCAGAAGCAACGATTGAGGAAATGGTAAAATCCATTAGATTTAGTAACGCGTATATTAGGAAAATTATGAATTATTTGAAGAACGAAAACTTATTAATACGTGTCGGTTCAAACAAAACCGGATATTGGCAGGTATATTAGCAGATTGGTGGAGTGTGGATTTTTATAAGTTGATTTTGCGCAAAAATAGACGTGAGGCAAAAAAATCTTTCGTCTCATCGTGCCCCAAATTTGTCTTAAGCAAATTATCGGAGGTTATAAATAAACAAAATCATCAAGATAAGGAATGAAGAAGAGAAAAGATCATAAGAGAGTTGGAGAAATAATAAGGAAAGAGTTTTGTGATTTATATGTAACCGGGTGCAATGAACACTATCTAGTCCATGTCGATTATCAGGTCATCGGAAATATAATGTACGAAAAAGCAAAGCTTGTTGATAAGCATGGTGAAGAGATCCCAGCCAAGTCAGGAGGAGTTTGATATTCTCAGCCTCTATATGTTCAGTGAATTTCTCGAGGCATTGCATTTTTAAACCAAAGGTAATATAATGGTATAATAATTGTAATCATTACAATTCTACAATTAATACATAGCAGTAATGTCATATTAAAAATATGCGAGGATGCGATGAAACCTTTACTTGAGGATATAAAGCAGGAATTAAAGGCAAAAAACATCTATTTGTCGCACCAAAGGCTCAAAGTCTTGGAATGCCTTATTCAGAACCATTGCCATCCAACCGCGGAGGAGTTATTCATCGGCCTTCATAAAGATATGCCTACCTTATCAAAGACAACCGTTTATAACACTTTGCGGATCCTGGCGGAATCAGATCTGGTAAGGACAATTACGATTGAGGGAAATGAAAGCAGATATGATATTGTAACCGGGGATCATGGACATTTTAAATGTGGATCCTGCGGGATGATATTTGATTTTCCCATCGATTTTGATTCTTTGTTAACCAAAGAATTAATCAGATTTAAGATTATTGAAAAAAACATCTATTTCAAAGGTCTTTGTCCCGAATGTATTTCCAACAAGCAAAAAATCAAATAAAGGAGGTAGAACGTGAAAAAATACATATGCACAGTATGCAGCTTTGTTTATGACGAAGCCGCAGGCATCCCGTCAAGCGGTATTGCTCCGGGCACCAGGTGGGAAGATATTCCGCAGGACTGGACATGTCCGCTTTGCGGAGCCACAAAAGACGAGTTCAGGGAACAGACGGCGAAAGAAAAACCCGCTGAAAAAAAGGATACGGCGCATAATTCTCAAGAGGAAGATATGCGCGAGTTATCTTTCGGAGAATTGAGCGCCCTGTGTTCCAATCTTTCCAAAGGATGCGAGAAACAATTCCGCCCTGAAGAAGCCGGATTGTTTGCCCGGCTTGCCGATTACTACGACAGCAAACGCCAGCCGGCGGCTTCACATCAGTTTGAAGCCTTATCAGATCTGATTTTGAAGGATCTTGAAATATATTCAAGTACAAGCGGCATTTCCGGTGCGGGGGAGGACCGGGGTGCGCTCAGAGCACTTGTTTGGGGAGAAAAGGCAACCAGGATACTGTCATCTCTCCTGGGCAGATACGCGAAGCAAAAGGATATGCTTCTTGAGAATACCAATGTGTATGTCTGTGAAATTTGCGGCTTTGTTTATATTGGCGATGAGCCGCCTCAGATTTGCCCGGTATGCAAAGTGCCGAGCATGAAAATAAGAAAGATCGAAAAGGAGGCGGTATAATGTTTGCAGTCAGGAATATCAGGTTATGTACTAAAGATTGCCTGTGCCTGTACGTTTGTCCCACAGGCGCAACTGATACGGAAACCGGACAAATCGATGCGGAAAAGTGTATCAGCGGCTGTCATGCATGTGTTGACGCCTGCCCGTCTCATGCCATATTTCTGGTACCGGGCGAATACCCGCCTCAGCAGGACAAAACAAAAGCCGTTCAGGCTTTTTTGCGAAAGCTTTCCGCCAGTAAGGTTGAGCAGGAGAAAATCGCTGCCGAAATAGCAGAAACTTCTGACAACCCTATAGAACGCAGACTGGCCAAGGCAATTTCAATGTCAAACAGACTTATGGCCGAAGACCTTCTGCGAGAAGCGGGATTTATGCTTCCGCAAAGCCAAAATGTGATTGAATTTCTTGCATCATTAAAGCAAAAGACCCAGCCTGATGACTTTCCAAAAGATGTCGTTGAAAAGTTGCTGGATATGATTAATAAGAAAAAAACTACTCAGGAGGATAAAAAAATGGAAAAGTATCGTTGCACAGTATGCGGTTATATTCATGAAGGTCCTTTATCCGCGGATTTTAAATGTCCCCGCTGCAATCAGCCGGCATCAGTGTTTGAAAAGTTGGAAGAAAAAGCTGCTTCCTCGAATAAATATGCAGGAACGAAAACAGAGAAAAACCTGATGGAAGCTTTTGCGGGAGAAAGTCAGGCAAGAAACAAGTATACGTATTTTGCCAACATTGCCCAAAAAGAAGGTTACGATCAAATATCCGGCATTTTCATTCAGACCGCAAGGAATGAACAGGAGCATGCAAGGATATGGTTTGAAGAACTCGGACATCTCGGAAATACGGCCGAAAACCTTCTCATGGCCGCCGAAGGCGAGAATTATGAGTGGACCGATATGTATGACAGGTTTGCCAAGGATGCGGAAGCTGAAGGATTCCCGGAACTGGCTGCAAGGTTCAGAAGAGTCGGGGAAATCGAAAAAGCTCATGAGGCCCGTTATCGTTATTTGCTGAGTAATGTTGAAATGCAGAAGGTTTTTGAAAAGAGCGAAGAGGTAATGTGGGAATGTCGTGTATGCGGACATCTTGTGATCGGCAAGAAAGCTCCGGAAGTATGTCCGGTATGCAAATACTCAAAGGTCTATTTTGAAGTAAGAAAAGAAAACTATTGATTTTCAAATAAAATAAAATAAGGGGGTTTTATTATGCCGGATTTCGGTCATCCGTTTTCAGGACTCGCAAAGGATAAAAAACTTACTCATGCTGAATTGGTCAGGTCGATCAGATTTATGATTTCAGCTGAATATGAGGCGATCCAACTGTACATGCAGCTTGCAGAATCCACTGACAATAAACTTGCAATAGAAGTTTTGAAGGATATTGCAGATGAGGAAAGAGTTCATGCAGGTGAATTCCTCAGGCTTTTGAAAGAATTGGATCCCGATGAGGAGAAATTTTATGCCGAAGGTTATGAAGAAGTCGAAGAAGAGATCGAGGATATGAAAGGAAATTAGATTAATTTATTAGATTGGATAAGAAAGGCACTCTGCGATACAGAGTGCCTTTCTGTCAGGAAACAGACAGGACAAATAACCTTCCCATGCCCTGTCTGCCCGTCCTATGTGCTTGATTGCTCCTGCTATTTCTAATCCGATTATTCGGATATTAAATTATTGTCAATAAGAAACTGCCGCGCAACGTTTTTGGCCGTGTCAGCCTCCGTATCAACTATATAGTTCATATCCGTCATTGTGGCATCATCGATCATGCCGTCCAGCATCATGAATACTTCTTCAAGATTAGGCGCGGTATCTTTAAAATCTTCAAATATTGATACTCGGACTACATATGTTCCGTAATACTGCGGGAAATAATGAAGATCGTCCTCCAAAACAGTCAGATCAAACTTCTTGTTTAACCCGTCAGTAGTGTAAACCATCGTTACGTCAAGATTTCCGCTTATCAGTGCGGAATATTTCAAGTCAAGATCTAAAGATTTCATATCTTTCCATTCAAGGCCATAAGCTTCGCTGAAAGTATAGGCATTTACCGAATATTCCTCGCCGAAGAACTCATGTTCGGCTCCAAACACAAAATCCTGTGCAAGCGGAATCAAATCACTTGTGGTGACCAGATCATGTTCCTGAGCAAATTCCTTAGTTACAGCAAGGGCATAGGTATTTTGGAACAGGAATTTCGTTATCATTTTATAATCGCCGTTTTCGATCATTCTATCATTTACCCATTCATATAAATCGGCACCGGCAGGTACTTCCGTTGGATCCACGGCCAAATCATATGTTAGCATCGAGCCGTCATATGTTACTCTGAGATCCAATTCGCCTGATTTTAAAGCAGCCATTCCGGGGCTGTACGCCATGGGTTCGGCACGCTTGACAGTCAAGTCTGTATATTCCTCTATCAGGATGCCGATCATATATCCAAGTATGTCTTTTTCCGCATACGTGCCTCCGCCTATTGTAAATACAGTTTTGGCGCTGGCTGAACCGCATCCGGCAAGCATTCCAAGGGAAATGACTATCGATAAAATCAACCCTATCATCTTAAAACGCAAATTTTTGTTTTTCATGAAAATCTCCTCTTTTCTTTTTTTAGTTTCTTTTCCGCATAGCCCAAACTTGAATCAAAAAACACTGCCATAACGACCAGCACCAATGTCGCATAAAGAATAGTGTTCAAGTTCTGTATATGCATTGCATGTCGTATCGTTTGTCCAAGACCCCCTGCGCCTACAATATAAGCAAACACGGCATTTCCTATTGTAGTGACTATCGATATTCGTATACCGGTTATTATTATAGGAAGTGCATTGGGGATCTCAACTTTCTTAAGCTGCTGCCACTTATTCATTCCAATGCCTTTGGCAGCTTCCTTTATTCCGGGTTCAATACCGATCAGACCGACATAAGTATTTCTTACTACGGGTAGAAGAGCGTATAAAGTCAATCCTATGATAACTGTTGTTGTGGAAGCTCCGAAAAAAATCATTATAAAACCCAAAAGCGCAAGAACAGGAATAGTTTGCAGTATGTCCACGATCCACAGAACTGCGCTTCGTATCGATTTATAAAAATATATCGATATTCCCAAAACAAGGCCGAAAATAATGGTGAACATTCCGGACATAACAACAAGATAAAGATGCTGCAATATGTGTTTGATCGTCATTCGTATTTACCCCCCCTTAAGTCCGCGCGGCGTTACTTTTTTTTGGACCATATCTATTAGATATCCGAATAATATTGCCATAATGGATGTCGGTAAGGCTCCCCCGATTATCAAGTAGGACAAATTTGCATCAATGCCCCGATAGATGAATTCTCCAAGTCCTCCCAGCCCTATCATTGCTGTAAGTACTGTCCAGCTGACAGTATAAATAGCCGACATTCTAAGACCGCTGAAAATCGGACCCATGGAGTTGGGGATCTCGATTTTTGCTAGTATCTGCATTTTACTCATGCCGCATCCTTTTGCGGCTTCTTTTAAGCTCGGTTCAACGTTTAATATTCCGGCATAAGTATTCTTGAGGACCGGGAACATAGCCCAGACAGATAAAGCTATTATTACTGTAACAGGCTCCATGCCTAAATAAAGAAATAATATGCCGATAAACACCATGCCGGGAATAGTCTGGAATACGCTGACCACAGGGAGGACGACCTTGGATGTTTTCGGAAACCTTGAAAGCAAAATAGCCAGTAACATTCCTAAAATAAATCCAATAATTATGCATACCAGAACATAACCTAAATGAACGAATATGGCCTCCAATAATTTTTGACCGTATCTTTCAAAAAACACTCCGAACGTCATCCCTCATCACCCCAAACCACGCTGGCCAAAGCTTTTGACATAGAGCTTCGTGTTATGATGCCGGAAACCTTATCCTCATCTGACAGAACGATCAGATAATCCAGTTCCCTGTTTTCAAGGATCTGAAAAGCCTCTTTGGCACTGTCTTTTTTCCTTACAGTTATCACATCGGTATTTATCAAACGAGAAATATTTTCTCCCGGCTTTCCTTCTTTGTTTATACGCTCGATCGAAACTGTTCCGATCAAATTATTATTCTCATCCACCACAATACACGAGTTGAGATTTTTTTGATTCATTAGTTCGACACACTCGAGCGTCTTTTTGGTTTGATCGACAGTAAGTATCCTTCTGCGCATTACATCCTCGCAAGACATGTCATAATCATTGTTCGGAAGATGTTTGCCTAAAAATTCTCTTATCTGGGGAGTAGCCGGCTTGCTTAAAAATTCCTCAGGTGTTGCTGCCTGAAGTATCTTTCCGTCTGACATAAACACGATACGGTCTGCCATCTTAATGGCTTCCGACATATCATGTGTGACAAAAACAATGGTTTTATGTAAATATTTTTGCAGGGATTTGAACTCTTCCTGCAAATTATCCCTGGTAATGGGATCCAAGGCTCCGAAAGGCTCATCCATAAGTATTATCGGCGGATCACCGGCAAGCGCGCGCAAAACGCCGATTCTCTGCTGCTGGCCTCCGGACAATTCATTCGGATATTTTAGCGCATATTCATCATATGGCATATCTACCATTTCAAGCAATTCATGCGCGCGGGCGTTGCTTTTTTCCTTAGACCAGCCAAGAAGGTTGGGAACAGCGCAGATATTATCCTTAATGGTCATATTAGGGAATAAGCCTATTTGCTGAATGACATAACCGATTTTCCTTCTTAAGCTGATCGGATCGACCTGGTTGATGTCCTCACCATTAATAAATATATTTCCCCGGTTCATTTTTATAAGACGATTCGTCATCTTCAATGTGGTAGTTTTTCCACAGCCTGACGGCCCTATAAAAACAACGAATTCACCCTTTTCAATATTTAAGCTGAAAGAATCAACCACGATTTTCTTGTCGTATTTCTTTGTCACGTTTTCGTATCTGATCATATTATTCCTCTCATTTTTTTATTCGTTAAAATGGCTTCGCAATTTTTGTCACAACAG
>JAQVNH010000171.1 GCA_028703215.1 Eubacteriales bacterium | reverse complement strand
AAACGACGCCAACTGCGCCGCTTTGGGAGAAAGTGCTGCGGGAGCTTCAAGAGGAGCAAAGCATTCGGTAATGATAACACTCGGCACAGGGATAGGCTCAGGGGTAATGATAGGCGGGGAACTTTACAGGGGATTTAACGGCGCCGGTGCAGAGCTTGGCCATATGGTGATCGTGTCGGGCGGAGTGGAATGCACATGCGGGAGGAAAGGCTGCTGGGAGTCTTATGCATCCGGTTCGGCACTGGTTCGGGAGACTATTAAAGCCGCAAAAAAAGACCCCGGATCCAAAATCAATATTCTAACATGCAACAATACATCTCCTGTCAACGCAAAAACTGCTTTTGATGCGGCAAAAATGGGCGACAAGACCGCAAAAAAAGTGGTGGATGATTTCATTATGTACCTCGGTGAAGGAATAACAAATATTATCAATTCATTCCAGCCTGAAGTCATTGTAATAGGCGGAGGGATCAGCAATGAGGGAGAATATCTTCTCGGACCCTTGCGCGAATATGCCGATAAACACCGATACACGAGGGAAGAAATACCTTCGGCTGTCATAAAAAAAGCATTGCTGGGAAATGATGCCGGTATAATAGGAGCGGCTCTAATAAAAGACTAAGGATCGAACTGATGGCGAATATAAAGCTTATAATAGAATTCGACGGAACAGGGTATCATGGATGGCAGAGCCAGGAAAATGCCAAAACAGTGCAGGACACTACTGAAGCTGCTATTGTAAAAATCACGGGAGAGCACTCTGCGCTTGCCGGTTCGGGCAGAACAGACGCGGGTGTCCATGCGATCGCATATGTTGCAAACTTCCGCACGACTTCGCGAATCCCTCCGGAACGTTTTTCCTACGCCCTCAACAGCGTGCTGCCGGATGATATTACAATAGTCTGGTCAGAAGAGGCGCATGAAGATTTTCATTCACGATTCAGTTCTACCGGTAAAAAATACAGATATCTGGTATGCAACACGGAGCATAGGCCGGCCATCATGAGAAACAGGACCTGCCATATTTCAGAGCCGCTTGACATCAAGCTGATGAAGGAAGCCGCCCGTCAGTTCGTCGGAACTTATGACTTTTCGGCATTTATGGCTGCCGGGAGCGGTGTCGAGAATGCAATACGAACTATAAGGTCAGTCAGCCTGGAAAAACATGGTGAAATCATTACTTTTGAAATCGAGGGGAGCGGTTTCCTTTATAATATGGTAAGAATAATCGCGGGCACGCTTATAGATGTGGGAAGAGGCAAAATACCGCCTGATGCCATTTCAGATATAATTGACGGCAAAAACAGGAATAACGCCGGAAAGACAGCAGCTGCAAGCGGTTTGTACCTTGTTGAAGTATATTATTGATGCAAGATCGTGAATAGAAACCTATTATGAGCGAGATATCCGTAGTAAAACAGAGTAAATCAAGGCAAAAGCATATTTAAATTAAATTATTCGGGAAATATTCTTGACATGTCTGTTTTGCTGTATTACAATGTTGAGGTGCTCGACCGGCAGGTTTTTTGATCTGCGATAAATATTAGAAAAGTTATGTTGAAAAGCATAGGGAGGAAGAATATATGAAGACGTTTATGGCTGATTCAGCCACAGTCAAAAGAAAATGGTATGTTGTCGATGCCGAGGGAAAAACACTTGGGAGGCTCGCCAGCGAAGTAGCAAAGGTTTTAATAGGAAAAAACAAGCCGGAATTTACCAGGCATGTGGACACAGGTGATTTTGTAATAGTCCTCAATGCCGAGAAGGTCGTTTTCACCGGCAAAAAACTTGACCAAAAGGTTTACAAGCATCACTCCAAATTTCCGGGAAGCATGAAAACAATAGTTTACAGAACCTTCTTCGGAGATAAACCCGAAAGAGTGGTCGAACTTGCCATAAAAGGGATGCTGCCAAAGACGGCTCTCGGTAAACAAATGGGAAGAAAACTCAAAGTATATAAGGGTTCGCAGCATAATCATCAGGCGCAAATGCCTGAAATACTCGAATTGGACATATAGGCGAAAGGAGGCGTTTGAGAAATGGCGAAAGAACAGTTTTACGGTACTGGGAGAAGAAAGAAAGCTATAGCACGCATCAGGCTTGTTCCGGGCAAGGGCAATATAACGATAAACAGCAAACCGCTTGATGAATACTTCGGACTTGAGACACTTAAGGTCATTGTGAAACAGCCGATGGTGCTTACAAATACAGTCGGTACTTATGACGTTATCGGAAAAGTTGTCGGCGGAGGATATACCGGGCAGGCAGGCGCAATAAGACATGGTATCGCAAGGGCGTTGATCCAGGTGGATGAAGTAATGAGACCCGCATTGAAGAAAGCCGGTTTCCTAACGAGAGACCCGAGAATGAAGGAAAGAAAGAAATACGGACTCAAAAAAGCAAGAAAAGCGCCTCAGTTCTCGAAGAGGTAATGGGCTCGGAGTATCAGAATCAATATTTCGGATTATTCTTGCATTGTTGCATAACTCCGGGGGCGAACTGCATTCCCGGAGTTTTTTATTTCAATTAACAGGGAGGATGGACATGCTGCTGATCAAAAACGGAATTACAATGACAATGGCGGGCAAGACCCTTCAAAAAGGATTTGTTCTGGTTGACGGAGAAAAAATCGCGGGTGTGTACGACGGCGAAAAAAAGGCAACTGCCGCTATGGGCGATGCCAAATGTGAAGTAATAGACGCACAGGGGAAGTATGTTCTTCCCGGATATATCGACGCTCATTGCCATGTCGGCATGTTCGATGACGGGATGGGGTTCGAGGGTGAGGACGGCAATGAAATGACTGACCCTGTAACCCCTCAATTAAGGGCAATTGACGGCATTTATCACATGGATAGAAGCTTTGAAGAGGCAATGAAGGGCGGAGTCACCACCGTGGTCACCGGACCGGGCAGCGCAAATGTAGTCGGAGGGCAGTTTGCCGCGCTGAAAACATTCGGAGCGAGAGTAGAGAACATGATACTCAAGGCGCCTGTGGCTATGAAGATAGCGTT
>JAQVNH010000170.1 GCA_028703215.1 Eubacteriales bacterium | reverse complement strand
TATTTATATCTATAGTACCCAATCCGCCCTCATCAATCGGATTGAATGAGATCGGGAAATTGCCTGCTTTGACTGGCGGTTCGCCATCCATTCCACCCGTGTAGACATCGATATACCCGCCTCCGCCAAAATCACTCCAAGGCTCACCGTCAACCGTAAATGAATATTCCCAGAAAACAGATCCCTCCCCAGGGGCCTCGCTGTCAAGATCAAGAACACTCTGAGGAAAATAAACCTGCGCTTCAAAATAAGGAACATTCGATTCGTCATACTTTACCACGATGGTCTTTATCGTGGGAGCGTCAAGCGATGAGGGGACCCCTTCAGGCAATGCCGCAAGCGCACTAACGGGTAACATTACAACAATCATGATCATCGCAAGCAAACAAATAAGCAGTTTTTTCTTCATTTTTTGCCCTCCAAATGTTTGATTTGATTATTTATGTTTGATTATAGCAAAAATGCATAAGGGAAGTAAGTAGTTTTTTATACTCACGCCATATGATATAAAGAAACCACTTTGCTGTAAGTCAATCTATGGTTTTGAATGTTCTCATGTTCATCAATATTGCAGCCTCGCGTTTTGCCATGCCGTAACCGGATGCAATTCAAGCTTCGGCAGTCGCCTTAGGCACATAGTATCCGGAGTTGTTCCCCCAGAGATTTGTTTGTTCTGTTGTATATCATCTTATCTTTTTTATGTACGGATTTTTTGGGCAATCAAAGCATATACATATGTCCCGGCTATTAGTCCGAGCATCGTAAAGATACCCAGGATCTTTCCTTCGCCTATCTGGGCAAGCACTGTGCCCGGGCAAGCGCCTGATATTGCCCATCCTGTTCCAAATATGATCCCGCCAAAAATCGTGAATTTATTCAGGGCTTTTTTCTTAACTGTAATTTTTTCGCCTCTAAATCCTTTGTTTCCGGTCATGGCAAGAATCCTCATCCCTATCGCCGCTGTTATTATTGCAGTAATAATAACCCATGCAAGCTTCAGGTTTTCTCCGGTAAACATCCGATATATCAGGTTATAATCAGAAGCGCCCACTCTGCTTAGTGCAAAGCCGAATATGATACCAAAAATAAGAAACCCGATTTTGCGCATCGTCTAAACACCTCCCAGTATAAACGTTCTGATCAAAAATACTGTTATCGCACCGAACAAAAGAAAAAATACGGTTGCCACAATGCTAGAGAGATGGAAATTGGCTATCCCATGAATACTATGTCCGGAAGTACACCCATCAGCCATACGCGCACCCAGGCCAAGAAGAAAACCTCCTGCCAAAAACCACCCGGCAAGCGCAATGAAAGGCCATGTGACTTTATCTGTAAATACTCCCATATCCGTTGTGGCAAAGGATAATCCCATCGTACGTGCAGAGATTATGCCTCCGATAATCATTCCCGTGATAAAGAAGAACCTCCAGTTGAAAATATTCTTAAAACTATCTGAATTGAGCCATTTTAATTTAGTTTTTGGCAGCAGGAGCTTCACAAAATTTCCGTAACCCGTTGAAACGCCGAGCGCCGTATTTAAAAAATAATACATAAGAGGAACAAGTAATCCGATAACTATACCGCCCAGCCACCATGGCCATGGCTCTACAAAAATAAAACTGATCATATCCACCCCTCCTTAAACAGTCGGAAATCCCGATTCTATCCAGGCTGACGTTCCGCCGATCACATTAATTATGTTTGTCTTGCAGCTTAAATTCAGCATAAGACTGGCTGCTAAAAGCGATCTGTTTCCCGTATTGCAAATAAAAGCTACCGGTTTATCCCCCACCCATTCGGCATAGCGTTTTCTGACATCCGGCGCGGGCGCATGTAACGAATCTTCTATATGCGCAGTGTCCCACTCGCTTTTCAGTCTTGTATCTACCAAAATAATTTCGTTCTTTTTTTTGCGTTCCCAAAGCTCCCTTATCGAAATGCTTTCAAAACGTGCCGTCATAAGTCCGCTGGCTGAATACGCGTCCATTCCTCCTTTCAAGTATCCTCTGATATCGTCCAGTCCAACTCTATGAAGCGACTCAGTTACAGTATTTAGATCATCATCTGATTCCATAACTAATAAAAGCGGCTTGTCGGGAGGCAAAACCCATCCCGCGAATGTGGAAAAATTTCCTTTTAAACTTAGACCGTAAGCGCCGGGGATATGTGCAGCCCCAAATGAAAGCTGATCACGAGTATCAACAATTATATGTCCCGATTTTATCAACTCGACAAACTCTGAAGGGTCATAAGCAGAGGGTTTATGAAGCTTGGATGTGATTGCCGGTCCCTTTCTGTTGATTTCAGAGCATCTCAAAAAATGGTCGGGCGCTTCCGGCATATCTTCTAAAAAACTGTCTATAAATTTTTTCTCCGGATGTATCTGAAGCGCATAATTATGCATCCTTTCTGTGCCTATCGTGGATGAAAGCTTCGAGGAAAGTGCTTTGCCGCAAAGAGAACCTGCGCCGTGAGCCGGGTATACTTCAACATTATCTCCGATTTGCTCTATTTTTCGAAGGCTGTTATAAAGGCTTGAAGCAAGCTCTTCCTTTATATCCGGAAAAAGGTCCGGCCTCCCTGCGTCACCTATCAATAGCGTGTCCCCGGTAAAAGCAAGAGCAGGTTCCGCTCCTCTTTCCAGGTCAGAAACGATCAATACGGAACTTTCGGGGGTATGGCCTGGCGTATCTATCATCTTTATAAGCAAAGTATCAATTTTAAGTTCTTCGCCGTCTTCAAGTGAATAATGCTTGTACAACGCTTTGGCTTTTGATGTTATATAAATTGTTGCTCCTGTTTTTTCTGCCAGCTCCATGTGTCCGGAAATAAAATCAGCATGAAGATGCGTTTCAAAAATTCCTGTTATTGAAAGTCCGAAGGATTCCGCAATTTCAATATATTGATCCACATCCCTGGCAGGATCGACCACGATAAACTCGTTTTTTCCTCCCAAAACATAAGAACAATGTGCCAGACCCGGAGTATAAACCTGTTTGAATTCCATAATGC
>JAQVNH010000169.1 GCA_028703215.1 Eubacteriales bacterium | reverse complement strand
TCTGCAATACTTCGGTACGCCGGAAAGTATCTGGAGAGCCAATGCCAAAGAACTCACCAAGGTTCCGTTTATAAATGCAATGATCTACGGCCAGATTTTGAATGATGATGCCAGAAGACGAAGTGAAGAGATCCTGAAAGAGTTAAGCATCTTTAATATAGACTTAGTTGGTTACAACGATCCTTCATATCCGGTGAAGCTCAGGGAGATATATGATCCTCCCGTAGCGCTTTATATCAAAGGAAAACTGATTGCCGACGAGCCGATGATAGCGGTCGTCGGATCGAGAAAGGCTGACAGCTATGGCAGAGATGTCGCACATATGCTTGCATATGAAATTGCAAATTGCGGAATAACAGTAGTAAGCGGAATGGCAAGGGGGATAGATTCGTTCGCTCATTCAGGCGCTATCAATGCAGGAGGCAGAACAGCTGCAATAACAGGTTGCGGACTTGATACAGTATACCCGCCTGAAAATAAAAAAATGTCTACAGTGATTGAAAGAACCGGTGTTCTGATATCCGAATATCCTCCCGGAATGAGTCCTCTGCCGCCCAATTTCATTGCAAGAAACCGTATCATAAGCGGTTTGTCATCGGGAGTTCTGATCGTACAGGCCGGCAGAAAAAGCGGATCCTTAATAACGGCAAACTATGCGCTTGAACAAGGAAGGGAAGTATTCGCCGTGCCTGGAAATATAACCAGCAGGAACAGTGCGGGTACAAACGCTTTGATAAGAGACGGCGCAAAAATAGTCACTCACATAAGTGATATTTTAGAGGAACTTGGACCGGCATTTGCCGGTTATGGCGCTGAAGAAAGTGATGAAAAATTTAAAAAAACCAATTATCCCAATCTTTCAAAGGAAGAAAAGATGATCGTAAATTGCCTCGAAAGCGGAAGGATGTCTTTGGATATGCTTTCGGATGAAACCGGAATAAAAATCACCGAACTGAACAGATTATTGCTTTTTCTCGAGATGAAAGGATTGATATGCCAATTTCCGGGGAGGAAATATGAAAATAAAACCGACAGAAAACATAAATAATTGACGGTTGCTAAAATTTGTGAGTATAATGTTTTGCGTACTGACAGGAATAACGAAATTCCATTTTTAAACTACGGAGGAGAGTAAGTGTCAAAAAACCTTGTGATCGTTGAATCGCCCGGAAAGATCAAAAGCATAGCAAAATACCTAGGCAGGAGTTATAAAGTGGAGGCATCAGGCGGACATGTCAGAGATCTTCCGGAGAAGACGCTTGGCGTTAGCATAGATAATGATTTTGAGCCAAAATATGTGTCAAAGTCAGAAAAAAAAGCGATAATAACAAATTTAAAAAAGGAAGCGCAGAATTCAGAAAATATCTACCTGGCTACCGATCCCGACAGGGAAGGCGAAGCTATTTCATGGCATATAGCCAACATACTGAAAATAAGCGAATCGGAAAAATGCAGGATCACATTCAACGAAATAACTGAAAGCGCAGTGAAGGATGCGATTCTCTCGCCAAGAGAGATAGATGCCATGCTGGTGAACGCACAGCAGGCAAGAAGGATCCTTGACAGAATAATCGGATATAAAATAAGCCCGCTTCTCAATAAAAAGCTTGGAAAAGGACAAAGCGCCGGCAGAGTGCAGTCTGTCACACTCAGACTTGTATGCGACAGAGAGGAAGAGATAAACGGTTTTAAGCCGCAGGAATATTGGACTCTTGACGCAATGCTTCAAAAAATCACCGGAGGGGAAGAGTTTACAGCCAAGTTTTACGGCAGCACGGATGCCCGAAATAAAAAAATAGATCTTAAAAACAAGGAACAGGTCGACTCGATACTTGAAGAAATCAAAAATTTAACCCTAACGGTATCAAAAGTAAGCAAGAAAGAAAAGAAAAAAGGAGCTTCGCCTCCTTTCATTACCAGCACCCTTCAGCAGGAAGCGTCCAGAAAACTCGGATTTACAGCTAAAAGGACCATGAGCATAGCACAAAAATTGTATGAAGGCGTTGACATAGAAGAACGGGGCACCGTTGGACTAATAACCTACATGCGCACAGATTCGCTGAGAGTCTCCGAAGGCGCGCGAGAAGAAGCGAGATCTTACATAAAAGAAAAGTACGGAGAAGCCTATGTTCCGGCAAAACCTAATTATTATAAAAACAGGGCGGCGTCTCAGGATGCGCATGAGGCGATCAGACCCTCGTACATCGATCTGCCTCCTGAAAAAATCAAGTCAGAGCTGAAAAGGGAAAATTATCTATTATATGAACTGATATGGAACAGATTTATTGCCAGCCAGATGTCTGCGGCAGTATATGACACAGTTCAGGCAGATATCGCGGCAGGGAAATATCTGTTCAAAGCAAACGGTTCAAAAATAAAATTCCGCGGATTTATTGCCGTCTATGTGGAAGGGCGGGATGACCAGCAGGAAGAAAAACAGATGCAGATCCCGGAATTAAATGAAGGGGAGGATCTGAAGCTGGTCAAGTTTGACCCTCGGCAATGCTTCACAAAACCCCCTCTTAGATATACGGAGGCCTCTCTCGTAAAAGAGCTTGAGGAAAAGGGTATAGGCAGGCCAAGTACCTACGCATCAACAATTTCAACTATCCTTGACAGGGAATATGTAAAAAAAGACGGCAAGCAGTTGTTTCCAAGTGAGCAGGGAGTGATAGTTACCGATCTGATGAAAAAATATTTCGGTAACATAGTTGACATAAAGTTCACTGCTGAGATGGAATCAAAGCTGGACGAAATCGAAAATGGTCAGCAAAAAGAATGGAAACAGATACTGCGTGACTTCTACCCTTCATTGGAAAAGGATCTGAAACGCGGCAATGAAGAGATAATAAAAGCGCCGCCTCAAGAGACTGACGAAAAATGCGAAAAATGCGGGAAACCTTTGGTAATCCGGAAAAGCAGAAACGGCGAGTTTCTCGGCTGCTCGGGATTCCCGGAATGCAGATTCACCAAACCGCTGAAGGAAGATATAAAAGAGCCGGTGATCACGGGTGTGCTT
>JAQVNH010000168.1 GCA_028703215.1 Eubacteriales bacterium | reverse complement strand
CTTTTCGGCAGCGACCTCGGAGCCGAAGCCGAAAATATAAGGCTCGCCGTTGCGCGGAACGATTGCGTATCTTCCCATATTGTCGACCTCAGGAGAAGCAACAGCCGTAGAAGTGGCATATCTTTTATTTTCTGAAGCAAAAAGAAGCAGACAGCTTACGTCAGTTTTGTTCATTTCATCATGAATTTTACGAACACGATCCTTACGGAGTTTTTGAAAGTCTATTCTTTGTTCGTAATCAACTTCCATCATGCCTTTTGTTCCATAATTCATATCCGGCTTCTCTCCTTTGGCAATTTATTAAATCAATAATATGAGTTTCCCCGCGCAAAACACTTGATGCTTTTGAATTATTATAATAATTGTCATTAAGTATGATTGAAAATTGTTTTGACTGAACTGTCGTTAAATCGTTTTATTTACGATTCTTCTAAATTATACATTACTATTTTTACAAATTCAACAATATTTAAAATATTTTTTAGTTAAATTTATTTTTTTATGTTCAAGGGATTACATGGATCTTCATTTCTTTCTTTTCCTTGTTCCGCGCAAGAGCTTCAAACCCTTCTGTCACAATGTCATCAAGTTTTATGGTTTTTGTTATGAGCTTTTCAACCTCGATGCGCTTGTCGGCAACAAGTTTTATGACACTGTCGTAATCGTATGGATTACAACACCATAGACCTATCATGTTTAGGTCTTTTAAAGCCCATTTCCACGGGGAAACCTTTACCTCTCCCAAGCTGAGACCGCTTTGAATGTACATTCCGCGTTTGCGCAGGGAGTCAAAACAAAGATTTATTCCGCTTTCGCTGCCTGTGCACTCAACAGCTATATCCACGCCCAATCCCTCAGTGCGATCCATTATTTCAGACAGAGCATCGCACTCGGTAACATTGAAGACTTCGGTCGCGCCCAGTTCCAAAAGCTTCGCGATTCTGGCCGGATGTTTTTCGGTCATATAGACTCTTGATGCGCCGCAAACGAATGCGCACATCATATTCAAAACCGCAATGGGACCGCCTCCTGTTATCAAAAGCGTGTCCCCGGGTTCCAAACCCGAGCGCCTGATACCGTACATTGCCAGACATGTCGGCTCTACCATCGCGCCCTGCGCCCAGTTCATATTATCAGGCATTTTCCTCAGCTGATACTCCTTCACCTTGCAGTATTCCGCAAATCCGCCTTCTTTTGTCTGAAGTCCCAGACCGGCTTGGATCACGCATAAATGATGAAGTCCGCGCTTGCAGAAGTAACACTTTCCGCAATTTTGAAGAGGGGCGATAACGACTCGGTCTCCTTCTTTCCAATCAGTCACGCCTGAGCCCAGTTCATGAACAATACCGCATAGCTCATGTCCCATGGTTACCGGCGCGACAGCGCCGGTCAAAGGATCCGGCTTGTCAACAGGGATGCTGTGCGGACCGGACATATAATCATGGATATCCGTACCGCATATCCCTGCCTGTTTTACTTTTATCACAACTTCATTTGCTCCGGGATGAGGTATTTCAATATCTTCGACTCGAATATCCAACTTTGCATGCCATCTGGCCGCTTTCATAACCATACCTCCTCGTTATTGACCTCTTTTTAATGGGTCAGCTTTTCTTTTATACCAAAACCTCGCAGCCTGCAAGGCCGCATGATATGAGATGATCTATCGGATACTTCGTGATGATTTCGCATCCGTCCTTTTTAACAACCACTTCCTCCTCAATACGCACGCCGCCGTTGCCGTCCTCAGAAGGACAGTAGGTTTCTATCGCGAAAACCATATTCTCGCGCAGAGTGAAGGGATTATCCAGAGAAAACAGCCGTGAAATTGCCGGTTTTTCCCAAATACTCATGCCGATACCATGTGCGAACTGGCAAAGGAATGCTTCCCTTTCATCCTTATAACCAGACTCTTGGGCTTTTGGCCATTCTCCGGCCACATCAGCCGTGGTTGCGCCATCCTTGATTTTAGCCATGGCGTCAAAAAGCCACTTATGAGCGCGCTCAAATGCCTTTTCCTGCGCAAGCGAAGGCAAGCCGCAGCTGAATGTCCTGTAATAGCAGGTGCGATAGCCCATAAAGGAATGCATTATATCTATATAAACTATTTCATTCGGCCTGATCATTCTGTCTGCAGGGTGATGGGGATGCGGCAGCGCGCGGGGTCCGGAAGCAATATTGATACATTCGACGAGATCTGAGCCGTTTCTGTATAAAAAGTTATGTGCGATTGCAGTCAGATCACTTTCCCGAACTCCGGGCTTAATATTTCTAACAAGCTCGTCAAAAGCGCAATCGGCCAAAGAAGCCGCAACTTCAAGCAGTTTGACCTCATCTTCCGTTTTGATAAGCCTTGCATCCAATAATGCCTGTTGTCCGTCAACTACCTCGATCCCTTGTCTCTCAAGTTCTTTGACAAGAGGAATATCTGCGATATCGACTCCCAAAGGCATTTTAAGAACTCCGTACTCGTCCAGTAAATTTTTAACTTCCAGTGCTACCTTTTGAATATTATTTACCTCAAGAGGGATAGCGCCTCTCATCGATCCAAGAGCGGGACGCACATGGTCTGAGATCCATGGACAGTCACGGCGTTTTGTGGGGGCAGCGGGATCAAATATATAAGGATCTCCGTTTACCGGCAGGATGCAGTAACGCGTCATTTTGTTGCGAGCCCATTCTCCGGCTATAGTACCGGTTATGTAACGAATGTTGTCAAAATCGTAGCATAACACCGCGCCAAGACCTTTTTCCTTCAATTGCGCCTTTGCCTTTGCCAAACGATCTTCGCGCAGCCGTTCGACATTTATGCGTTGTTCCCATTCCGCTATAGTCGTTCCAAATCTCAACATGTTTGAAACCCCCTCTTTTCGAAAAATATTTGCAAACAGCTGTTGTGTTTGCATAGATATTTATAATATTTATACCCTTAACCCGATTGATAATAACATATTAAATCAATATTTTCTTATGACAGGCTAACAGCTTGTTTAAATAATTTAATTGTGGATGCTATTTTCCCCTAATGATTTCA
>JAQVNH010000167.1 GCA_028703215.1 Eubacteriales bacterium | reverse complement strand
AAATGGAGGTTATCCCAAAATCGAAATACCCGACAGCTTCTTTATAAACGACAACATGATCGTAGCTCCCGCAGCAAAGGGCGCGGAAGTATCGGTCGTTAGAGGTCCGAATATAAAGCCGTTTCCGGTAAATGAACCGCCGCAGGAGGAAATAAAGGGAACAGTTCTGATAAAACTTGGAGATAATATCACAACAGATGATATAATGCCATCAAACGCCAAGCTGCTTCCTTACAGGTCAAATATCCCTCATCTGGCAAATTTTTGCCTGACGCCCATAGATCCGGAATTCCCGGCCAGGGCAATAGAACAAAAAGGCGGATTTATTATAGCGGGAGCAAACTACGGCCAGGGCTCAAGCAGGGAACATGCGGCACTTGCTCCCTTGCAGCTGGGGATCAAGGGAGTCGTCGCGAAATCGTTTGCGAGGATACATATGGCTAATCTGATAAACTCAGGCATCCTTCCTCTTGTTTTTACAAATGAAAATGATTATGAGCTCATATCGCCTGAGGATATTCTTGTCATTGAAAATCTTGGAAAACAGATTGAAGAAGGAAAAATAGTAGAAGTTACGGATCTTTCAATCAAAAAAAAGATAAACACCTGTCTGGATATTTCTGAAAGACAGAAGGATATTATTCTTGCAGGAGGACTTATCGCGAAGTTCAGGAAAGCGAAATCATTTCTTGAGGGGAATGGCAATGGAAAGATTTGAGATCAACGGCAACAGTCCATCCGGACTGGGAGCAAGGGTTTTTGAAATTTTGAGAAGCGATATATTGGATGGGAAATATAAACCGGGGGAAAGCCTTGTTGAAGCCAAGCTGTCCGAGAAGCTTGGAGTCAGCAGAACGCCTATTCGTGACGCGATAAGGCAGCTCGGCGCGGAAGGTCTCGTGAAAATCGTTCCAAACCGCGGAGCTGTTGTTAAGGGGATCACGTCAAAGGACATCAAGGATATTTACAAGATCAGGATGCTGATAGAGGGAATGGCATCAAGGCGCGCTGCGGAAAATATCACTCCCGCAGAACTGGATGAGCTGCGTGAAACTGTGGAACTGGAAGGCTTTTATACGGAAAGGGAAGATGTGGAGCATCTTACCAGACTGGATACAAAATTTCATGACATTCTGTTCAGGGCCAGCAATAGCCAGCCGCTGACTCATATGCTCAGCACATTCCACCACTACCTGCAGAAAGCAAGATCCGCTTCAATGAGCGTCCCGGGAAGGGCTCTGAAGGTTTACGGGGAACACAAGGCTATTTTTGACGCAATAGAGGCAAGAGATCCGGATAAAGCGGAAATGCTTACAACAAAACATATAACGAACGCAAGCATGAATATTGACAGTGACGCAGATATTTGAAAAATCTCAACAGAATGAAAGGAGTACGGCCATGAAGTGGAACGATCAAAGCGCTATTACCGAAAAAGACAGACAGCTGCTCGAGAAGTACAACAGCTATGTAGGGAAAAACTATTACATCAATAAAGATCTATACGAGAGGTATAATGTTAAAAAAGGACTCAGAAATGCTGATGGCACAGGTGTATTGGTCGGTCTGACCAATATCGGCGATGTGCATTCCTATATCATAGACGAGGGAGAAAAGGTCCCTGTGGAAGGCAGACTGCTCTACAGGGGGATCGACATATACGACCTCGTTGAAGGTTTTCAGAGGGATAAAAGGTTCGGGTTTGAGGAATGCTGCTATCTTCTGCTTTTTGGAGAGCTTCCTTCTAAGCACGATCTGGAGGAATTCAACAGACTGCTTGGAAGCAACAGAGAACTTCAGGAGGGTTTCACCCGGGAAACGATACTCAAAGCTCCCAGCTGGAACATCATGAACAAACTAGCAAGGAGCGTTCTCGCAAGCTATTCCTATGATGAAAATCCTGAAGATCTGGGCACCGAAAATGTTATAAGGCAGTGCATCACACTCATTGCCAGTTTCCCGACCATGATAGCATATGGTTACCAGGCGCTGGCGCACTGCCACTACAACGAAAGTTTGCATATACACAGTCCGCTGCCGGAAAAGAGCACAGCCGAAAACCTTTTGCACCTTATCAGACCGGACGGAGCTTATTCTCAGCTTGAAGCCGAGTCCCTTGATCTTGCGCTCGTTCTGCATGCTGAGCACGGCGGCGGCAACAATTCGACATTTACGGCACATGTGGTCTCATCTTCGGCTACCGACACTTATTCGTCTGTCGCAGCCGCGCTCGCATCGCTGAAAGGTTCGCTGCATGGAGGAGCCAATATAAAAGTGATGGGAATGATGGAAAATATAAAGAATAACCTGAAAGACTGGGAAGATGAAGACGAAATAGAAAATTACCTTCTGAAATTGCTCAAAGGCGAGGCATTTGACAATTCGGGGCTTATATACGGATTGGGGCATGCCGTTTACACCCTTTCGGATCCCAGAGCGGTTTTGCTTAAGGAAAAGGCGGCATCGCTTGCCGCAGTTAAAGGAGAGGAAAGGGAGCTTGAGCTGTATTATAAAATCGAAAAACTTGCTCCGCAGGTATTCAACAGATACAAGGAGTCGGACAAACCGATGTGCGTGAATGTTGACTTCTATTCCGGCTTTGTTTATAAAATGCTCAATATACAGGTGGAACTTTATACTCCGCTTTTTGCCTGCGGAAGGATCGCGGGATGGTCAGCCCACATACTTGAGGAGATAATCAACGGTTCCAAGATAATAAGGCCCGCGTTTAAGAATCTATGCGCCAAGATGGATTATCAGAATTTAGCTGACAGATAGGCTTACAAACTCGCAGTTGGATTGAAAGCATTACAATTTATTGATCGCGCGGGCTATAAAAGGTCTTTGAAGTTTCATTGCCCCGACGGGACAAAGCTCCTGGCAGCAGTAGCATCTGATGCATTTATTTCTGTCTATTTTAGGCAGGCAGTTATTCATAGTGATGGCTTTAGCGGGACAAACTTCAAAGCATTTGCCGCAGCCGATACACATATCTGCTTCGACACCCGGCCTGGAACGCAAGGCCGAAGCAAAAATATTGG
>JAQVNH010000166.1 GCA_028703215.1 Eubacteriales bacterium | reverse complement strand
TCTCGTTTCTTTCGCGGCATCGTTTCAGATTATCTTGAGCAAGGGCTTCTGTTAATACTGCAACAAGCGGACCATTGCCAGATAGATAAACCGCTCCTTCATCCTTAACCGGTTCGTCTTGCCCTTGGTACGTCTGCTTTATTGCCACATCAAGACCGACCAGCGTTTTCCCAGCACCCGGAACACCGGTTACAAAGCAGATGCTTTTCTCCTGCTTTAACTTACTGTCCCGAATCACTTTCAAGACGCACGCAATGGTTTGATCCGTTGTAACTTTATCTGCTTCATGACGGGTAATATTTTCAACAGAGTGATTTTCGTATAATGTTCTGGCTGCCTCAATTATTGTTGGAGTGGGAGCATAAGGACTGATAATCCAATCGGGATTAACAGGCGATTCACCAGGGAATCTTTTCAGCACTTCAGCAATCAAAGTTGAAATGCCTGATTTGCCTGTGACAAGAGGATTAACCACATTGTCATCATAAACAGACATTTGAATGTTTGTAGAAAAATTGTGATAATTGGTTGCAATAAGGATTGGCACAATTATTTTATCCTGACTAAACTTGTGGAAGTTTTTCAAGTCAAGCGCATAATCAAGGACTTGGTCAACGTCGGCCTCTAATATTCTGGTTTCGCCTACCTTAAATTCAAGACAAAAAATGATTCCTTTTAGAAGCAAAACCGCATCGATTCTCTTGCCCAGACGAGGAATATCATACTCAAACACAATCTGCCCGTCCTCATGTGAATATTGAGATAGAACCTGCTTTAAAATAGATATTTCTGCTTTCCAGGCATCCCTGGTAGTTGTAAGAGCATCACCATGATAATTGTCACATAGTATACCAAATAGAGAGTTTTCTTCCACAATATTGAATTTTTCTAAACTGCTATTATATAAACAGCGATTACTCATGAGTGACCCTCGTCTTATAAATATCTAATTGCGGTCTAAGTGATAAACTATTCGCCTCTGTGTTTATTGTAGCATATTAACGCAAGGTGTTGATTAAAACAGAGGAGATAACGGAAATCTGTTATATTCTCAGGTATGGTTGCGGGGGTAGGATTTGGACCTGCGACCTTCGGGTTATAAGTGCGAACAAAAACCCTTTTTATCTTTCATACATTCCTGTAACCCTTGATATCTCACGATATTTTCATTTGGACTTTAATAACTTGCGGTAACCTTTTTCCAAGTCAATTTGAGATGTTCTGTTTTCATACACAAGTAAAATGTGTGTTTTTGAGTTTTTAAAAAGACCACTAAACCTGTCCCCCCCTGGTTTACTTTAACAAAATAATACAATCCACCTCTGCGGGTGGATTGTATTATTGGAGCTGAGGAAGGGAATCGAACCCTTGACCTGCTGATTACGAATCAGCTGCTCTGCCGGCTGAGCTACCCCAGCAAATCATATATTTGCTTCCGGATCCTGATTTTGCAACAGTACAAATTATACACATAAGAGGCCTAAAAATCAAGCGCGGTCTTGACAATTCCCGCCGCTTGTATATAGAATATTGTGAGCATCGCGAAAGGATGGTTCTAAGTGAAGGTAGCGAAATTCGGGGGGACTTCCCTCGCCAGCGCCGAACAGATAAAGAAGGTCTGCGATATAGTTGTTTCAGATCCGGAAAGACGCATAGTCGTGGTTTCCGCGCCAGGAAAACGTTTCAAGAACGATTCAAAGGTGACCGATCTGCTGATAAGTCTTGCCGAAAGCAAGCTCTCCGGCGGCAATTATGAAACTATCTTGAGCGAGGTAGTCGGCAGATTTGAGAGCATCACGACCGGGCTTGGACTTGACAATTCGGTTATAGAGCGTGTCAGGCATAATCTTATGACCCTGCTCAACCTCGACACTTCGGATGCCAAAAGATACACAGACTCAATGAAATCCGCCGGGGAAGACAACTGCGCGGTGGTGTTTTCCGCATATCTTCGCAAACTGGGTTACGATGCAAACTATATCAATCCCGGAGAAGCGGGAATGATTCTCACCAAGGAATACGGAAACGCCGAGGTTTTGCCTGAATCATATAAAAAGCTTGAGGCATATTTGAAAAACAGATCGGGCATTTCGATATTCCCCGGATTTTTCGGATATTCCGTTGACGGCGATATTGTAACGTTTTCAAGAGGCGGTTCGGATATAACCGGCAGCATACTTGCGGCCGCGGTGGACGCAAAGGTATACGAGAACTTTACTGATGTGGATTCGGTTTTTGCGGTCAATCCGAATATTATCCCCAACCCAGTTCCCATTGCCTCGCTGACCTTCAGAGAGATGAGAGAGCTTTCTTACGCCGGATTTGGGGTATTTCATGAGGAAGCCCTTATACCGGTTTACCGCAAAGGCGTTCCGGTCGCGATAAAAAATACGAACAACCCCGACGCTCCGGGAACCGTAATAGTTTTGAATATGAAAACGCCTTCGCAGCCTGTTGTGGGAATCGCAAGCGATACCGGCTTCTGCAGCATCTATATCCATAAATACATGATGAACCGCGAAATCGGCTTTGGCCGCAGGCTTCTGACTATACTTGAGGATGAAAAGCTTTCATACGAGCACACCCCTTCAGGAATCGACGATATTTCCGTTATCCTGAAGCAAAAACAGCTCGATACGGAAAAGGAAAACAGGATACTCAAAAGAATAAGGGACGAGCTGAATGTTGACTCCGTATTTATCGAACGCGATCTCGCTTTGGTCATGGTCGTCGGCGAGGGCGCCAGAAAATCAATAGGAATGGCCGAAAGAGCCACCGGTGCCCTGGCTAGAGCCGGGATCAACATTCTGATGATGAATCAGGGATCTTCGGAGTTCAGCATGATGTTCGGCATAAGCGCCGCAGATGCTGAGAAGGCTGTCAAGTCGCTTTACCGTGAGTTTTTTGTGCTTGGACCGATAACTCCTATTTAATAATATCCAATTTAAGCTGTCTGTTTTTCAGATCTTCTTCCTTCAAATGCTCCTCCTACCCGAAATCCTGATCACAACGGCTTTATCATAGGAGCGAGTCCGCCGGCCCTTT
>JAQVNH010000165.1 GCA_028703215.1 Eubacteriales bacterium | reverse complement strand
TCAAGCTTTATGACATACTCCGGTGCGGCAGTGCTTTCGCCGGCGGGCTTGTTGAAATGCCCGATCAGAAAATATGAGGCGGCAAGCACCGCTAGTATCGAAACAAGTATAATGACAAATTTCGCGGACTTCATAAATGGCGCCTCCTAAGGTAAACAAACACTCCCGCTCCGAAAACCAGAAGCGGCAGGGCGACGGCCAGAAGGAGGCTAGTCACTTTTTGCATCTGTGCGGTGACAGTTATAGAGCCCGTATCATATGGCTTTGCCTCAATTATCGCATTTTCGCTTGCGTCATTCATCCAGAAAACCATTTTGACAAAAAAGTCTATTCCTGTCTGCCCGTAAGTACCTACCACCTCATCGGCCAGAAATGTTGAATTGCCCATAACCATTATTTTTGAATCAATATTGCTTTTTTCGTATCTCGACACTGCGGCAATGTCAAATAGACCAATTTCATTATTGTCCTCAGATTCCATATTGAGGCTTTCCGCCGTGTCGCTCGTGGAAAGAAGACTGAATACCTTCACTTCCTCCTTTTCATTGAGCAAAGTCTCAATGCTCCTTGAGCCGGGTACCAGCATTTGATAGTTTTTAGCATAGAAGTCCGAAGTTATTTCATTTTGCTGCAGTTTTGGTATCAGGTAGTACTGGCTCATGGGATAATACATGCCTGAGGCGTTCTCGACGAGCACGTCATTGTTCAAAGCGACATTATAATTCTCAAGGACCTTGTTAAGCTCGTTGAATTTTACTTCGGCCGTCAAAGGGTCGATTATAAAAAATGCGTTCCCTCCCCTATTTATCAGATAGTCTTCGAGGGATTTCGCCTCCGCAGCGGATATGTCTGATTGCGGCGAAAAGATCAATACTGCCAGTGCGTCTTCGGGTATCTCTTCAACCAGCAGGTCTAGGGTTTTGATGTCATAATTGTTTCGTTCAAGGTAATTTTTGAGTGTTGAATAGTATGCCTCCAGGTCCGCCTCTCCATGGTTCGATGCAAAATAAAGTGTGGGAGTCATCTCGGCTGTGACATACATGATCGCTCCGGTAAACGCCTGTTCGGCGTTTGAACCCGTCGCATAGACGCTGTAGCTGGCATAGTCGATTTCGGTCGTGAACAGATCCTCAGCGTCAAGCTTCTTTGATTTGTCCCCGCATTTTATAATGAACTCGCTTTTTTTAATATCCAAAATATTGTCAGGATCAATATCTCCGATGAATCCGGGCGTTCTGTCAAGATCTATATATTCTACGTTTATATGCGAATATTTCTCATATTGCTCCAGCAGATACACCGCATCTCCGTATCCCTCGCTCACACCCGCCTCGCCGTTGTCGAAGGTCCCGTAGATAGAGACGTCCTTTTCCAATCCATTCAGGATATCTTTGGTAGTGTCGCCTATCGTATACAATTTGCCGGAGGTAAGATCCAGTTTCAAATCAATAAATCCGACAAGCAGATTTATCAATACGGCTATGCATACTACCACTGAAATAAGCGCCAGCATTATAGTGCTGTTCTTGGCATTTTTGCTTATATGAAGATTTTTGAGTGACTTGAAAATATTGTGCATGCTGATTTTTTTCATATTTGTCACCCCCGGCTCCAGCGTCTTTTCTCAATCACCATTATCGTTGTGAAGAGAAAAACCGCTATAAAAGTCAGATAGTAGATCACCGGGCCGAGCGCGAGGATCCCCTTATTGAAGCTCTCGTACCTGGACAGCAGGGAAAACCAGTTCAGCACGGTTGCCCCGAAACCGGGCACAAGTCCGGCTATCGCATCCGCAAGCCACATTACAAGGAGGGACACAATACCTACGACCGCTGCAATGATTTGGTTTTCGGTTATCGCGGATGTAAAAATACCAACCGCAATAAACGATGCTCCCAGCAGAATAAATCCGATATAACCCCCGATAAGCTCCGCTGTGAAAGGAGCTCCGAAAAATACAAGCACCAGCGGGTAAATAAGAGTCAACGCGGTCATGACGAGAAAAACACTGAAAGCCGCAAGATATTTGCCCATCACTATATCCGACAGTCTGACAGGAGAAGTTATCAAGAGCACATCTGCTCCGCTTTTACGGTCTTCGGAAATCAGTCTCATTGTCAGTATAGGCACCAGAAATACCAGCAGATATCCCATTGTGGAGAGATTATCATTGAAAATGCCGTATTGATAAGTAAGGTTCGGTATAAAGAATATAGATGCCAGCAGGAGGAAAAGACCTATCACGACGTATGCCACAGGTGAATTGAAATATGTCCTCATTTCCTTCATATATATAGCCCGCATATTATTGGACCTCCTTTTCGACAGTCACAAGCTTTATGAAAATGTCCTCAAGCGTCATGTCCACAGCCTTCATTTCTATTATCGGAAATCCCAGTTTTGCCATTGCAAAAAAGAGAGTCCTCCTTATATCGATCTCCTTTTCGGATTCGATTTTATAATTCACTATGCTGCCCGATTTTTCCTCGATGATCTCCACCGATGTGACTCCGTTTATTTCTTTAATTCTTGGTATGATCGTATTTTTCGGACCGGATACTGTGACAGAAAGCCGGGCGGCATTTTCAATGCCTTTCCCAAGCTCTTCCGGGGTATTTATGGCGGCTATTTTTCCGTTGTTTATTATTACCACTCTGTCGCAAACCGCGCTCACTTCGGGCAGTATATGCGAGCTGAGTATTACAGTGTGATTTTTCCCGAGACCTTTTATTAGTTTTCTCATCCCGATTATCTGATTCGGGTCCAGTCCGACTGTGGGTTCGTCAAGCACAAGGACCTCCGGATTCCCCACCAGCGCCTGAGCCAGTCCGACCCTTTGCCGATAGCCTTTTGAAAGGTTCTTTATGAGCCTGTCTTTGACATCCGAGATCTTTACTATTTCCATTATGTCTATCTTCTGAGCTTTACGTTTATTTTTGTCAACCTTTTTAAGCTCCATGACAAAATCCATGAATTCATTGACAGTCATATCGTTATACAGCGGGGGATGCTCCGGCAAATATCCGACTCTTTTTTTTACTTCCATCGGCTGTTCCATGACATCAAACCCGCAAACACTCACCTTGC
>JAQVNH010000164.1 GCA_028703215.1 Eubacteriales bacterium | reverse complement strand
AAGGCATTCAATATTGGAACGGTCAATGAAAAAACCGCGCTGCACAATGTCACTCTCCGACTTGATGAAGGCGATTTCGTGACAATGATAGGCGGCAACGGAGCGGGGAAATCAACTTTGCTCAACTGCGTTGCCGGGGTTTATGGAATAGAAAGAGGAAGCATAATGATCGACGGAGTCGATGTTACAAAGCTTCCTGAGCATAAGCGCGCTGCAATGCTGGGTCGGGTTTTTCAGGATCCGATGATGGGGACCGCGGCAAATATGGGAATTGAGGAAAATCTAGCGCTTGCCTACAGACGCGGGTTACGCCGAACTCTTAAGTGGGGTATCAGCAGCAGGGAAAGAATAATGTACAAAGAACTTCTAAAAGCGCTTGGACTCGGGTTGGAAGACAGGCTCGGAGAAAAGGTCGGGCTGCTTTCAGGCGGACAGCGGCAGGCTTTGACACTTGTTATGGCGACGCTTAAGAAACCAAGGCTGCTTCTTTTAGACGAGCACGCTGCGGCACTCGACCCAAAAACTGCGGAAACCGTTCTGCAGAAGACAGATCTTCTGGTAGGAGAAAACAATCTGACAACTCTGATGGTCACCCACAACATGCGCGATGCCATTAAGCACGGCAACCGTCTCGTCATGATGCATGACGGAAGGATCATACTGGATATCAAAGGCGATGAAAAACAAAAACTTACAGTAGAGGATCTGCTTAAACGTTTCGGAAAAGTCAGCGGCGAGCAATTTGCGAATGACCGGACACTTCTGTCTTGATTATGCCGCATTGCATTTTAATTATGCAATGATTTACATTATAGTATAATGACGGCATATGAAAGGCATTAGCAGAGATGATCCTATTTGAGGAGATGTGTTTATTTGATTGAACCTATAATACTGGATGGCAGAGCCCTCGCGAAAAAAATTGAAGAAAGTCTCATTGCCAGGGTTGAAAAAATAAAGAACAAAACAGGGATCACTCCTGTCCTTGCGACGATCCTTGTGGGAGACGACCCCGCATCCGTTACTTATGTAAGGATGAAAGGAAACGCATGCGCCAGGGTCGGACTTGGCTCACGCAAAGTGATCATGCCTGAAAATTCAACAACTGAAGATCTTGTTAAAAAGATAGAAGAACTCAACAATGATGACGAGGTACACGGAATACTTCTTCAGCACCCTGTTCCGGCTCAAATAGACGAACTGAGATGTTTCGACACGATTTCAACCGAAAAAGACGTGGATGGGGTTAATACTCACACATTCGGACTCATGTCAATGAAACGCGAATCGTTTGTAAGCGCGACCCCTCTCGGAATAATAAAAATGTTGAAATATTACGGTGTCCAGATAGAGGCCAAGGAGGCTGTTGTGGTCGGAAGAAGCCAGATCCTCGGGAAACCTGCGGCTATGCTTCTTATCAACGAAAATGCTACAGTGACGGTATGTCACTCAAAAACAAAAAATCTGCCCGATGTTGTCCGGAGAGCCGATATCGTTATCGGTGCCGTTGGGAAGCCGGAGTTTATCAAGGCCGACTGGATCAAAGAAGGCGCGGTACTTATAGATGCAGGTTATAATCCCGGGAATGTAGGCGACATCGATATGGAAAACGCAAAACATAAGTGCTCGGCATATACCCCCGTTCCAGGCGGAGTAGGGCCAATGACAATAGCCTGTCTGCTTTTACAGACTGTCGAGGCTGCCGAAAAACATCTGAAAATACATAATCAGAAAACAAATATAATAAACTCCGAAATTTGAGGTGTGGAATGATCGATGTATATTATTACATTGAAAAAGAAAGAGCCGAAATTTCAGCAGGCTGCGGTCTGAAACTTTCAGAATGGGCCGACAGAGAGGTCGCCATAGGCAAAGAGAAAAAAAAGTGCATCACAGCGCTTATGAATCCCAAAGATGACATGGAAAAATACGGATCCGATGACTTGATTTGTTTGAAGATACATGTTGAGAGCCGTTTCTGCTATGTGGCGGAAAGATGTTTGTATAAATCGGGCAAGAAATCCGAAAAACTCATGAAACTGTATTTTCAAAGCATAGTTCCGTCGGGAGACTATATTTTTGGGAAGTATCGCTTTCCTGAATGTCTGATAACAACAACGATAATCGGAGACAACATAGGGATTTTGAACAAAAGAAAGGATTCTCCGCGACTTTACGAGAATTCCGCCGGCTTGTTTGTAAACAATATCGCGGAGCATTTTCGCGAAAAGCATAAAGATTTCAATAACGACATTCTGTATTATTTTCTAAAGAATAAGGCTGACTGGAATGCAAATTTTGATGTCATTGCGGATAATGAAGAAGGTATAACATTTTTTCTGGACGAATTGACCGGAGAGGTCTTCTCAATAGGGACGCCAAATAGCAGTGAAAAGGAAAAGGACAAGTGAATCCAATATCTGTAAAATACAGCTTTCTCAAAATTCTTTCACAAAATGACAAGAAATATGTGTCCGGAGAGGTTTTCGGGCGCGAGCTCGGTATCAGCAGGACGGCAGTGTGGAAGCATGTGCAGGAGCTCAGAGGAGACGGATATAAGATAGAGGCTTGTACGAGGCAGGGCTACAGACTGGTCGGAAAGTGCGACATAATAAACCCGAATGAATTGAGGACAAATCTCAACACTTCCATATTGGGGAAAAATATTCAATTTATGAAAGAAACCGAATCCACAAATGATTTGGCAGAATCGCTCGCTCGCGGGGGAGGTGCTGAAGGCACTGTAATTATTGCCGACCGCCAGATTGCTGGCAGGGGCAGAATGGGAAGAATATGGATCTCTCCGCCGGGAAAAGGCATCTGGATGTCATTGATATTAAGGCCGTCATTGGCACCTGCGCAGGCTCAGCTGATAACATTAGCGGCATCTCTTGCCGTTTCGAGGGCTCTATACAAGGTCGCGCACGTCTGCCCCGGAATCAAATGGCCGAATGATGTGATCCTTGACGGCAAAAAAGTGTGCGGCATCCTAACTGAAATGAACACCGAGATCAATAGGATAAACTATATAATACTCGGGATCGGGATCAACTTCGGACAACGGGAATCGGATTTTGAAGATGAGATCAGA
>JAQVNH010000011.1 GCA_028703215.1 Eubacteriales bacterium | reverse complement strand
GGTTCGATTGGTCGAACTGCGCATTCTGATAATCGATGGTTATCTTTTCTCCTTCAACATATCCATTGTCCGCCAGAGCCTTGACAAATCCTTCTCGAGAGCTGTCAAGAGCTACATGTTCGCCCAACTGGATTATGCCAATCCGGATGTTTTTATCCTTTGCGCAGCCCGACGCAGAAAAGACCAAAACTACACAAAACAATACCGCCAATAATCCTGCCGCTCTTTTCATCTGATTTCCTCCGCTTTAATATATTCAATATCCCTTTCGGGAAATATTGCGCCCGGAATAACAAAAATCGCCTCTGTATCAACAGGGGCGATTTATAAATCGCGGTACCACCTTGTCTTCATTGCTTTCACAATCTCAGTGAGCAACTGCCATCGCTCATCCGTCATAACGGTCGGAATCCGTCACAGCCTACAGGGCAAAAGCCTTTCGGTGCAAAGCTCGCGGGATGTATTCGCCGGCATTTCAAACTGCTTCCTCACACCACCCGGAAGCTCTCTTTAGATCTTGATGCCGCTACTTGTTCGCCGTCATCGCCTTTATAATATTAGAGGTATTTTATTGTAATAATTTATATTTGTCAATAGGATTATCATAAGCTGCGCCAGTATTTGAATAATTACAGCGCTGTTCTTGCATTTTTGGACATATAATTTTTACGTGTGATTCGTCAAAAGCCTTATTCTTCCTGTTTTTGTCAGGAATTTTACCGTATCCACAAGGGTTATTCTAAGATCACGCGGTTTATATCCGAGTTCTCTGGACGCCTTCTCATGAGAAAAGTTGGAATTTGATTTCAATGTGTCAAGCATGTAGCTTGTAAAAAGCGGTCTGAGCTTCCTTACTTTGAAATACAGTACGGCAAGAGGTTCGAATATTTTAACAAGCCACATGGGCAATACTATTTTGATTTTCTTTCTTCCTGTCAGCTCGTGAAGGATATTCAACAGGTTTTTGACCGGAATATACTGATTTGACAAAATGTATCCTTCCCCGCTTTTTCCGTTTTCCGCTGCTTTAAGCACCCCATCGGCAACATCGCGAACATCCACAAAGTCAAAACCGCCTCTGACCGCAGCTCTAATCACACCTTTGACATAGTCGATCACCATTTGTGTCATGTGCCCGCTCCCGTAGTCATTCGGTCCTATTATTCCCGACGGGTGCACGACAGAGACATTAAGACCTTCCTTGGCTGAATCAAGCACAAGCCGTGTCGCTTCAGCTTTTGTTTTAGCATACAGCCCCTTTACCTGTGCCGCGGAAAAGCTCCCCGTTTCCGAAATCTGTTTGCTTTTCGGACTCTCCTTTATGGCATGAACCGAACTGATGTAAACCAGTTTGCTGACACTGTGCCTTTTACATAATTCAATTATGTTTTTGGTGCCTCCCACATTTACGTCTACGACATTCTGGTTAAACTTGGACGATATCGTTATTATTCCCGCCGCATGGATGACAGTGACCCGGCATCCTTCCTCCCATCCTGTGAAAAGCGGTTCAACGGAGGATATATCCCTGACATCTCCGCGGATGATTTTTACGGAACTGTCTAGCATTTCGCATTTTTCATCGGGCATTGCCAGCCCTCTGACTTCCGCTCCCTGTGCTGTGAGCATTCCCGCAATCGTATTGCCAAGATGTCCGCCGATCCCTGTAATTATGTAACCTTTGTTCATTTCCCCACCCCCGCATGATTGTTCACAGAAGCATTGGCGCATTTGTGAATAATTTTGATCAGAGCTTTCGTATCTGTCTCTCCCAGTATTTTTATAAGCTTATCGAAATGCCCCATCACATTTTTTTGTTTTTCCCTAACAAAGGCGACTCCGTCTTTTGTCAAAGAAACCGTCATCCTCCGTCTGTCGTTTTCGTAAATTTCCATTCTCACAAATCCCTTTCTTCTAAGTGAAGACAGTGCTGCAGTTACCCGGGCACGGGTCACAAAAAGCGCATCGCTTATCGATGAAGGATATATCCTTTCGCCGCTATGTAAAAACAAATATTGCAGAACATGCAGCTCGCCCTGATAAAACTCCGCAAACGCCTCTATGCTTTCCATCCCGTATATCCTTGATAATGCTCCCACTAATTCTTCTCTCAAATCGGCCATCATTATCTCCATTAATAGTGTTAATAGTTTACAGTGTTCATTATATCACGGATTTGTTACATAAGAGTTAAAAATATGTTAATAATTTTTTAATAAGGAAGAACAAATAAAAATGACTCTGCGGCGAAGATCGTTCCTTCCACACAGAATCATTCATTGCTTAAGTAGTGTTGTCCGCCGTGAAAAACTGTCGTCATCGGCATCAGCACAGTGTTGAGATCGTCAGGAAAGCCGCAGATATTGAGTTGGCCGATCAGCAGTTTTTCATGACGACATTCTCGATAACATTTGCGACTTCCTCGCATGCGTCGCAGCACATCTCAAGGAAATCAAGGGTCTGGTCCCAGGCAATGACTTCCATGACATCGTGACTCTTGACATAAAGATTTCTGGTCGCCTTGAGGTAGAGCTCGTCGGCTTCTTCCTCCAGACCGTTTATATCCACAAGAAGGTCGTGCAGGGTCTTTGATTTGCGAAAATTACGAAATTCTTCAAGCGATAATTTCATAGCTTCGCACGATCTTACGATAATATCCGTGATTTCAGGAGCATATTCATAAATTGCTTTGACATTATACATATACAGACGCAGAGCCACATCTTCGATGGTATCCGTAACCGTGTCTATTGCATTCGCCAGATCCATGATATCTTCGCGTTCGATAGGAGTGATGAATTCATTTGAAAGTTTTCTTATCATAGCATGTCTCTCGGAATCGCCCTCATGCTCGATAGCATGCATTTTTTTACTTTTTTCATGGAGTTCTTCTGTCTTGAAGTCTGTCATTATCTCCTTCAGCAGTGCCGCAGCGTTACATGTATGATCAGCCATGCGCACGAAAGAATCAAAATAGTCAAAATTTCTTGTCCCCGCCATATCTTTATCCCTTCTTTATTAAAATATTTTCATAAATACCCAAGCCATTAAAAACCCTATAAGTCCGCATCCAGGGAAGGTAAGAAGCCATGCGTAAACCATTTCCTTGACTATTCCCCAGTTTATGCTTGATAATCTTTTTGCGGCTCCGACTCCCATTATCGCAGTAGTCTTGGTGTGCGTCGTGCTTACCGGCAACCCAAGAAGAGATGCTGTAAAAAGACTTATCGCACCTGCAAGATCAGCGGAGAAGCCCTGATACTTTTCAAGTCTGACCATATCCATTCCCACTGCTTTTATAATTCGGTATCCGCCTATGGAAGTTCCTGACGCCATAACCACCGAGCAAAGTATTATGACCCAGACCGGTATCTCAAATGATGACACGTTTGACCTGCCCTGCGATAAAAATATTCCCAGCATGAAAACGCTCATGAATTTTTGTCCGTCCTGGGCTCCGTGCATAAACGCCATGCCTGCCGCCCCGGCGATCTGAGCTTTTTGAAAACCTCCGGCCGTTTTCTTGCGGCTGACATTTCGAAACAGGCCTTCTATGATTTTCGTCACTATATAGCCTAATCCGAATCCCATGACGACCGACAGACCAAGTCCGTATAATACCTTGCTCCATTCGGCTGGGTTGATCCCTTTGAGTCCGCCCTGCAAAGCTATGGCCGCTCCGGAGATTCCTGCGATGAGCGCATGACTTTCGCTTGTCGGGATCCCGAACCACCATGCAACAGTCGCCCACAGCACTATGGCAAAGAGAGCTGCACTCAAAGCTACCGTTGCATCGTGAGTGTCGCCGCCGAAATCAACCATCCTGAAAATAGTCTGCGCAACTGTGGCGTTTACCGAAGTCATAACGAATACGCCGAGAAAATCGAAGAATGCAGCCATTAAAATCGCGGAACGCGGTTTCATAGAACGGGTGGAAACACATGTGGCTATTGAGTTTGGAGCATCAGTCCAACCGTTTACGAATATTACCCCAAGTGTCAGCAGGGCAGTTATTATAAGTGCGGGATATTCCGAAAGCGACCTGACAAATTCCCCGATCGATACTGTCATTGAAACTCTTCTTTCTATTTGATTTTATCTGAATATCTACATAAGCAGGCTATTCGCGAACCACTAAATCATAACATAAAATATGCTTCTTTTAAATAATTTTAATTTGTAATTACAGTTCCCTCAGGATCAAATCAGTCTCGCCGGGATTCAGGCCGTATTCCAGCCTTAAAACTTTTTTATGCTTGCCCGCTCCGTAGCTTTTTTTGATCATGTCCTTTATCTCGGTGCCGCCCCGATAACCGTGCACAAGGCGAATGCGATAAACATTTTTTGATGCCTTTTTAAGATAAATATCGATGCTTTGTTTTGCCTGCAATTTTGTCATCCCATGCAAATCAAGTTCTACGATCGCGCTGTTCATTATTTCTCCGCCAGACTGCCGGTCAAGCTTTATTTTTTCCTGCCCAGTCTTGCCGCAATATACAAAAGAAGACATGAACCGCCGATCGCTACAATAAGTCCGCCGACGCTAAAGCTTTTCAGGCTTATTCCAAGAAGACCCGCGACCAATCCTCCCAGGGCGCTTCCGACGATCCCCACTATCAAAGCGGCAATAACGGTAAGCTGAACCTTCATGACCAGTCCCGCAAGCCATCCTAAGAAAGCCCCTACAAGCAGCCATACAAGAATATTCCAAAACATTTTCTTCACTCCTCGCATTAACTTATAAGTATATAGCTATTATTTCATATCCGGTGCTTATTTTCAATTCAAAATTTCTTCTGAAGAGCCCCATTTATTTGTATAACAGCCCGATTGATATTATAATGATTGACAAGTACATATACCACATCATAAAAGGTCGGGAGTGGTTTTTTTGGCCCAAAAACGATTTGCGTGGGATAAGATCATCTGGTGGTTCGTTTTTATCTCTATGATCGCATCTGTATTATATTCGATTATTATGATAATAGTGTCTCCAATCGGGGATGAAATATCCGCATCGCAGGCCGAAACAAAAATCGATTTTGTTCTGGTGCTGCTGCAGTGCATTTTCGGGGTGCTGTGCATGCTGCTGCCAAAATATCTGGAACGCAAACTAAATATCTTATTCCCTCCCGTCATGCTCATTATGTACTCGATATTTCTATTCTGCGCGGCGATCTTAGGTGAATTCGGAAATTTCTTTTATATTTTCCCGCTTTGGGACGACATACTGCATGCCTTCAGCTGTGGTGTTCTCACGATCATCGGCTTCTCAGTCTTTCATCTTTTAAAACATTCCAACACTGTTTCACAGGATCTCAACCCGTTGCTTATCGCCATGTTCGCATTCAGTTTTACCGTTGTTCTCGGAGTTGTATGGGAGGTATATGAATATATTTTTGACGGTCTCCTGGGAATCAACATGCAAAAATTCATACTTGCGGACGGCACTGTTTTGTCAGGCCGCGCGGCACTCACCGACACCATGCACGACCTTATTGTAAACGGCGCAAGTTCTTTGGCTGTTACTGTATTCGGATATTTGTCCCTGAAATATAAAAAAGGCTGGATCGAAAAACTTCTGCTGGTAAGGAAGAAGGATAATTAAATCGGAAATAACGGGTTAGTCAGCTCATACAGACTATTCCCCGTATATTTGTTCAACATTAGACGCTATTTTTTATACTATCTGAAATATATAAAATTGCAGATAATCGGTTTCGGGCATGCTCCATAGAACAGGATGATCCGGCGACTGCTGGCGAACTTCGATCTGTCGGAGCGAAACCGATGCATCCATGGCTGCGTCAGAAAGCATTTTCCCGAACAATGCGGCAGTCATAAAATGCGAGCAGGAGCAGGTTGCAAGATATCCGCCTCTGGGGAGGATCTTCATGGCTTTAAGATTGATTTCCTTGTAGCCTCGTATTGCATTTGGAAGTGATATGCGGTTTTTTGTGAAAGCCGGGGGATCGAGTATCATAAAATCAAAGTTTGCATTTTTCTTGGCAGATTCGTTTCCGGCAAGTTCTGTGAGATAGTCAAATACATTTACAGTATCAAAAACAATTTTATCAGACATGTCATTTAGCGCCGCATTATCTTTCGCCATCCGTATCGCGTCTTCGGATATGTCAAGGGCGGAAACGAATTCGGCTCCGGCTTTTGCCGCGTTCAGCGCAAATGCCCCCGTGTGAGTAAAGCAGTCCAGGACTCTTTTGCCTTGAGATAGACGCGCTACAGCTTGCCTGTTGTATTTTTGGTCAAGAAAAAAGCCTGTCTTTTGTCCGCGGGCATAATCGACATTGAACAAAATACCGTTTTCCGTGATTTGCGTCACACCTGTTAAGTCTGCACCCAGAGCTGTGTCACGCTCGTCCGAAAAGAATCCGCTCTTTTGTTCAAGTCCTTCCAGCTCGCGAACGGGCACGTCGTTGCGCTCATAGACGGCGTCGATATTTTCTCCCGTTTCGCGCAGTATTTTGATGAGCAAACGAAAAAGCATGGGCTTGATAAGTTCTATCCCAAGCGATAATGTTTGAGCTACGATAATATTTTCAAACCTGTCGACAATAAACCCCGGAAACTGGTCCGATTCGCCGAAAATAAGCCGGCAGCATTTGAAGTCGCCGCCCATTACGGTGCGACGATAATCAACGGCATATCTGAGACGTCTTTCGTAAAAGGCCTCATCAAACCTGTCGTTTGCATTTCCCGAAATTAGTCTTATACGTATTTTTGAATGGTTATTAAAAAAGCCGGTCCCCAGATATCGGCCCTTTTTACTCAGTACATCTGCCAGCTGGCCGTTGACAAATGTTCTGTCAGGCGAGATTATTTCAGTGTCATAAATCCACGGATGTCCCTTCCGGATACTTTCCTCCGCCTTTTCACTCACCCTGGCCGCCGGGTATGGCCTGGATCTTTTGCTGTCGGCTTGTCTCTTTTTATCCATATTATCCATATCAGAATTATAACATAACGGAATGCCTGTTAAACCGGTTGTCTTCGGATAAGACAAGATTTTAATTACGCAGATCTCTCTTTTGAAAAAATATGTAGGTTCCTGCAGCGCATAACAGCACAACGGCGGCAGACACCAGAACATATCCGATATCGATGGACCTGTCGAACATAACTTCATCGGCCTTGAAATATCTGAATGGCGACAGAAATTCTATTGCTTTGACATCATTGTTCATGTCGATTATAACTTTTAAAATAAATGTTCCCAATATGATTGAAGTGGCTGCCGAAGTCGCAACCTTTGAATTTTTTGCCAAAGCCCCGAACAGCAGACCGACTCCAAGGAACAAAACCTGAAGGACAAAAAGCGCTGATGTTATCATAAGTACCGGAACTGCCAGTGAGCTCCCGGTATTATGCTTCTCGACAGAAATCACGGACACGGCATAAGTAACCGCATTCAAAACCGCAATATTTATGATCGCGGCGAGGATCTTCGAGCTTATCGCCCGGCTTCTCCTGATAGGCTTCACAAAGAGAAAGTCGGCGGTTTTGTCTCTCTCCTCCTTTGAGATTATCAAAGCGCCCAGCATGCAGCTGTGGACAGCAGCAAGCAGCATAAAGAACAAAAAAAACATACTGTAAAATACTGCAACAGAGGTCACATCGGTTCCGTTGCCTATTCCAAGCACAGTTTTCATGGAATCGGGAATTTGTGACATGAACTCGTTGACGGCATCTCCGGTTTTTGAAAAAGCCGAATATTTTACCATGCCGGCATATATCAGGAAAATCATGCCCAGGCACCATATTATCAAAGATTTGGCATTTGTTTTAAGTTCTCTCAAAAATATGTTCACATTTCCTCCTATACCGCGCGGATATCTTTTTTCCGGTATATCATCAAACTTAATAGCGTGAATACTATAAACACGGCAATATCTATCGCTAAATATTTCGGATCATATCCGGTTGCCGAAATAATGTCCGAACCTTTAAAATATGAGAACGGAGTAAGATATGTCAGCTTTTCATCCAGCAGAGACTGATTTATAAGTTCTATTATGAAAAACATGAATACTACGGCAAGAGTCAAAGGCATAACGGATTTAAGCTTTTTTACCAGCACCGATATCAGCATGCCTGTCCCCACAAAGAAAATCTGAACAAGAAATACCGAAAAGCTGAACAACGAATATATTTTTATGTTCAAATCCCCATCAGCTGCAGCGCTTGCCGCCGGAAGAATCAAAGCATACAACAGGACATTCTGCAATATCAGGCAGATAAATATAGCCGCCAGCTTTGAGGAAGCGACATGAAGTCTTTTGACAGGCTTTGAAAGCAGAAAATCGGCTGTTTTCACCCTTGTTTCTTCGGAAAGGATCGAGATCCCGAGTTTCATTCCATATACGGCGCCGAATAAAACTATATATCCGAATATAAAACTCAAATATCCGCTGATCTCTGAAAGATTTACGTCCGCGAATCCGAAAGCCGCCTTGAATTCCGGCGGAAAGTTGCTTAAGAGTTTGTTGAGCATTTCAGTATCCTGCGCAAATGACTTGAAGAAAATCAGGAAGATATATCCTGTCGCCAGCATACCGATCGTGTAGTATATCAGGGACTTGTATGTCATCTTGAATTCCTGCCTGACAATGTTCATACTAGTCCTCCTTATTGTAGTAATGCATGAAGATCTCTTCGAGATCCGGTTCCTCTATGGTAATATTGTTCATATCAGAATGGCTGACAAGGCGTATCACATTATTGATGTCTCCCTTGTACAGAAAAGATATCTCCCTTTCGTGGCGTTTTACGTCGTTTATTCCTTCCATTGTATCCAGCTCGCCAGATATTTCGTTTTTGAATTCCAGTTTGATTTTTTTATACGTTGTATTCCTCATCGCGCTTATATCCGCAACTTCTATTATCCTTCCCTCCTGGATTATGCCGACTCTTGTACACAGTTTTTGTACTTCGGGAAGGATATGTGATGAAAACAGCACCGTCGAGCCCTTGGCATTCTCTTCGCGTATCAGTTGGAAGAATCGTTGCTGCATGAGAGGGTCCAATCCTCCCGTAGGCTCGTCAAGTATTATTAGCTTTGGACTGTGCAAAAGACCTTGAACTATGCCGACCTTTTTCTTGTTTCCATAGCTCAGATCGTCTATTTTCCTTTTCAGATCGAGCTCCATGATCTCCGCCAGATACTTCAGCCGGATCATGTCCGGCTTGCCATAGAAAGAAGCGGAATATTTCAGAAGGTCGATTACCTTCATATCATCATAATAAAATACTTCCGAAGGCAGATATCCGATATCTTTTCTTATCTCATGCCCGTATTTGACGCAGTCTTTTCCGAATATGCTCGCGCTGCCGCCGGTGGGGTAAATCAATGACAGCAGTATTCTTATTGTGGTGGACTTGCCCGCGCCATTAGGACCGATGAAGCCGAATATTTCCCCTTCGAGCACATCAAAACTGACATCGATTATGCCCCTGGACTTTCCATAGTATTTTGTCAAATTTTTGATCTCGATCAGATTTTGCATAATAACACTCCTTTTTTAAGCCCTGAAAAAAGCTTATATGAGTCTGACTGCAAGCTTGACTGATTATGCATGAGAATATTATAGCACAAAACTGTAATCGCAATATCCCGGACAATAGGTATTTTTGGATTTTTTGGAGATAAATCGATTGTTTTTCAGGTTCGATGCTTTCAAATATGGAACTCTTTCATATATGAAATTTTCGTTTGAATTCGGAAGTAACGACTTTTCTCTGAAATATTGTCACTGCAATGATCGTCAAGACCGAAGACGCAGCTGTTATTATGCTCGGCAAAACAGGCTTAGCCATTCCGAACATGACCATGATAAAGGGTATCAGCCCAAAAATGCAAAGGGAAAACTGGAAGAAAACATATTCTCGTCTGCCTCGTTTCCTCGTGAGCATGATGACACTGACAGCCGTGATAAAACAAAAAAATATGATGGGCATCCCCCATGATACGGCCCATGAGACCTTGGTCAGAGTTTCGTATTTTCCCGACAAAGCATTCGTGTTGATAAGCAGCGCCGTTATCGCAGCCGCATGAGCCACCAGCTTCAATCCTGTATGTATCCGGGTATTGAATGTCAGAAGTCCGAATATCCAAAGATAAAGGATATATCCTGACGATATCGCGCTCCAGGCGCGCCCTTTCCAGGTCAGAATATTGATCAGCACAGTTGCCAGTATCAAAAAAACAGCAGCCGCAGACACGGCTAATATTATTTTATAACGTTTCCTTGTCATCGGTTCGTAACGCGGATACGTTTCGGTCGTTCCGCCGTCTTTTTCACGCGTGATCTCGCCGTGGCAAAGAGGGCAGCGGTCAGAACCGGTCGATATTCTCACGTCACATTCAGGGCAGTAATTCATCAGGAATAATCCTCCCATAAATTGCTTTGCACTTCAATTTTCAGCCCCTGCTTTGCTAAAAACGAAAAAAACAGTTTTTCATATCCCGTATACAAAATCCCCCTGGAAAAACTGAGTGTTGTTATGTCGTTGTAGGAAACAAGCGACAGATTTGGGTTTGAACGCTTGCCCGCCGCAGAGTTCAGCTCAAAATCAATCACATACGGCATCATTGAATTCGGAAGCTCGATGTTGCCCAGATTAGTCACAGTGGCAGTGCTTGATCTTGTGCCAATATACTTGTATCCCGTTTTTAATATTATCTTCTTTATGAAAAGAGGAAGGAATCTCACGGCTATGTTCTTTTCGATCACCACATTCGAATTCAGGGTATCCCTGAGTTTTTTATCTGTCAGCTCAGATATGAATTGTTTTTTTGTCACCTCAAGAATGCTCTCGAAAGTCATTTCGCTTGTGTATAAGACAGAGGTATGGAAGAAGAGCGAGAAGTTTCGCAGGGTCGTTGACGGACAGTATCTTCGCATATTTACCGGTATCGTGATTTTTACGGGAAGAGTACCGAGTTTTTCCTTTTCGCCCAATTTAAAATAGCAATAAGAAAGCAAGGCGGTCAAATATTGGGTCACTGTGACGCCCTTCTCCCTGGCGATGGAATGAAGCTTTTCGCTGCTTGCCTTCCCGACTATCAGTCCCGCTCCGCCATGTAAAAATCCCTTGTGGCAAGGTTTGTACGCCTTAGTTATGATCCTTTTCCTTCGTTCTTCTCCGGAATAATATTTATTATAACTGTCTTCGGCTTCAGCCGGTTCGGGTTTCTGATCGAGAGTCAATATAAGGTTTTCCGGCAGAACAGGAAGACCGAGAAGCTCCAGATAACGGTAAACGGTCGTCTTGAAAAACTCCAGAGCGCCGGCTCCGTCGCAGATTCCATGAAATATTTCAATGCTGATTCTCTTTTTGTAATAGAAGTGAGTGAAGTAAAAGCCGTTATTTTTTCGAAGATCTATCCTTCTGCAAACATAAGCGGGCTCGGGCTTGACCAAAGGCTCTTTTTCGTTCGCCTCATAATAGTACCAGAAAAGCCCCCGCCTCAATTTTACATAAAATGCAGGGAATCTGTCTCTGCAGTCGTTTACAGCTTGCTGCAGAATATCGGGGCGTACCTCGTCCTTCATATTTGCCGTTATTCTGAAGACGTAACTATCCTTGGCGCTGACAACAACAGGATATATCTTTGCGGCATTATCGAGCTTATACCATTTCGGCTCATGATTTTCAGGTTTCTTCATCAACAACACCATATCTTTTGCGGCATAACGCACCATCTGATTTTTCAAACTTTCCGATTAGAATAATACATTGAATAAATGGTTTTGTCCACCTGTCTGCAGACATGTTAAATATATATAAATCAACTTCATAAAAGATAACGGGACGAACTTGTCAGAGCCCGTCCCGCCAGTTTCAAACCTTTTAAAATCGATATCCCGAAAAATATTTTTTCATCCTATTTTTGGGAGCGATGCAAAACCTGCTGCCAGTTCATCGTCAGTCGGAACATAATCCGTCATCGTTCCGCTGCGGTAAGACATATAAGCAGCCATATCAAAGTATCCTGTTCCGGACAATCCGAAGAGAATCGTCTTGGCTTCGCCGCTTTCTTTGCAGGCAATGGCTTCATCAACCGCGGCTTTAATAGCGTGCGCAGACTCCGGTGCCGGCAAGATCCCCTCGCAGCGGGCGAATTGGACAGCAGCCTCAAAAACCTTGCTTTGCACATAAGACTTGGCTTCCAGATATCCGTCCGCATGAAGTTTTGATAAAACGGAGTTCATTCCGTGATATCTAAGTCCTCCCGCATGATCCGATGACGGAATAAATCCGCTGCCCAGCGTGTACATTTTCATAAGCGGCGTTATCATTCCGGTATCTCCGAAATCATAGGCATATCTTCCTCTTGTCAAAGACGGACAGGAAGAGGGCTCAACAGCAATGAAACGTGTTTTTGTTTTTCCCCTCAGCCTTTCCGACATATACGGAGCCATCAATCCTCCCAGATTGGATCCCCCTCCGGCGCACCCTATGATAACATCCGGATGAACGTCGTATTTCTCAAGCGCGATCTTTGATTCAAGACCGATTACAGATTGATGCAAAAGCACATGGTTTAAAACGCTTCCCAGAACATAGCGGCAATTTTCCGTATGTGACGCAGTCTCAATGGCTTCGGATATAGCGCATCCAAGGGATCCGCCGGTACCAGGATGCTCAGCCAGGATCCT
>JAQVNH010000163.1 GCA_028703215.1 Eubacteriales bacterium | reverse complement strand
TTCCGGAAGTATTTTCCTGATTTCCGGATATAAATCAAAAACATAATCCTCGGTATCCCTGATGGTCTTATAAATTTTTTCAACCAATTCCTTCAGTTTTGTCAGATTTCTCTCTTTTTTGTCAATGACAAGTTCCCAGTCCCATTGATCGACATAAACTGAATGAAGGTTGTCCAGCTCCTCATCCCGTCTTATGGCATCCATATCCGTGTACAAACCCTCGCCGCATTTGTAGCCGTAATTGCATAGAGCCATTCTCTTCCATTTAGCCAGCGACTGAACGACTTCAACTTCGTTTCCCCCTATTCCGGGGATATCAAACGCGACAGCTCTTTCCACACCGTTCAAATTATCATTCAGACCGCTTTCGGGTCTTACAAACAAAGGCGCCGATACTCTTTCAAGATTTAGTTTCAAAGCAAGCTCGCGCTCAAAGAAATCCTTTATTTTCTTGATCGCCGCTTCGGTTTTTCTGACTGACATCAGAGGTTTATATCCATCCGGTATCTGTAAGTTACCTTTGCTTGTCATGTCGTCCTCCCCTTTGTCCCGCATTATTTCGAAATTCAGAACTCGTAAATATATCTAAACATTATATTTAGCGCCCGGCTGTTTGTCAATTTCATTATAATAATATATTTCCGTCGATTCTTATTCTTTTTCTCAGACACATCTGTTATTATATATGTGAAGTTCCAAGGGGGGACCATACAAATGAAAATCGGATTCGACCATGAGAAGTACTTGCGCGAGCAAACTGAATACATAATAAAACGTACAGAAAAATTCAACAACAAGCTTTATCTCGAATTCGGCGGCAAGCTTTTCTATGATCTTCATGCAGGAAGGGTCCTTCCGGGCTTTGACATAAACGCAAAAGTCAAGCTCCTTGAAAAACTCAAGGATAATGCCGAGATCATTGTATGTGTTTATGCCGGTGATATAGAGAGAAATAAAATACGCGCCGATTTTGGTATCACTTACGATATGGATGTGCTCAGATTGATCGATGATCTGAGAAGTTACGGCCTCGATGTCAATAGTGTTGTCATAACCAGGTACAACGGGCAGGAAGCGGCAACGATATTCAAGCAGAAGCTCGAGAGAAGGGGAGTCAGGACCTATACGCATAGATTTACCGAGGGGTATCCTACGGATATCGAAAAAATAGTCAGCGACGAAGGTTACGGGGCAAACGATTACATCGAAACCGCCAAACCGATCGTAGTCGTTACAGGACCAGGCCCGGGAAGCGGTAAGCTGGCGACTTGTCTTTCTCAGCTATACCATGAATATAAAAGAGGAATAAAGGCGGGATACTCCAAATTCGAGACCTTCCCGATATGGAACCTCCCTTTGAGACATCCGGTAAATATTGCTTATGAGGCTGCAACCGCCGATCTTAAGGATGTAAATCTGATAGACCCATTCCATCTTGAAGCCTTTGGAGAAACTACGGTAAATTACAATCGCGATATCGAGGTTTTCCCGGTTCTGAAAAGGATCCTCCAGAAAATCACGGGCGGCGAAGATTTCGTTTATCGGTCCCCGACTGAAATGGGCGTAAACAGAGCGGGGTTCAGCATAACTGATGACGAGATAGTAAAAGAAGCTTCAAAGCAGGAAATAATCAGACGTTATTTCAGATGCTTATGCGCTTATAAAAAGGGTTATGCAGATCAGGAAACGCCTCAGCGGATCAGGATGATAATGGAGGAGCTTTATTTAAAACCCGAAGACAGAAAAGTCGTTGAGCCTGCAAGAGCGGCGGCTTTAAAGGCAGCCGAAAAATACGGAGGCAACGGAAATATGACGGGAGCCGCTCTTGAGCTTGAAAACGGTTCGATCATCACCGGAAAAAGTTCTCCGCTGATGAATGCCTCTTCCTCTTTGATATTGAATGCCATAAAGGTTTTGGCCAGAATACCGGATGAAATACATCTTCTCTCGCCTGACATACTCGGGCATATCGTAAGTCTCAAACAGGATTCTCTGGGGAATAACAACCCGGTACTCAATCTTCAGGAAATTTTGATAGCACTCAGCATCAGCGCCGCGACAAACCCGACCACGACTCAGGCCTTATCAAAACTCCAGAATTTGAGAAACTGCGAAGCCCACTCTTCGAAGATCGTAAGCCAGGCAGACGAGACGATATTCAGGAAACTCGGAGTCAATTTAACCTGTGACCCCGAATTTCCGACAAAAGAGCTTTTCTTTATATAACAGGCGACAGCAGAACTCTTGCAGGACTTCCGTCCCCTCCTTTGATCCTCAGAGGGAGCGCGATAAGATCATAGATCCCGGCTGCCGCTTTCCTCAGATCCAAGCCTTCGATTATCGCAACCCCGTTCGAAAGAAGCGTGTGATGTGTTTCGAAAGTTTGGGAGCCGTATTCTTCAACTGAGAAATAATCTATGCCGATCGTTTTTATACCCTTTTCAACAAGATATTCTGCCGCATCGGATGTCAAGAATACAAAACTTTTATGAAATTCTCCGCTGCCTATTATCTCCGCGTTATCTGTCTTCAAAAGGATCCTGTCGCCTTTTTCTATGTCAAGCCCTTTTACATCGCTTAGCCGTATTGATTTTGTCCCTCTTATTTCAAAAACCTTGGCGCGTCCGATATAAAAATCGGGAGAAATCTCATCTATACATTTCCCTTCATCAAAAAAATGTTTAGGAGCATCAATGTGTGTTCCTGTATGCAAACACATTTCTATCGCCGTTAGATTGTACAAGTCTCCTCTTTCAATGCTTTTAAGAATCTGCATCTCGACAGGAGGATCGCCCTCATCTAAAGCCATTCCGGATTTTATTTCAAGCGTGGCATCAATAAATGTCCTGTTTCCCGTAAGCTTGTCCATGTTGCCCCCCCAATTATTATTATATGGATACACTTTATTTTTTCAGTTTCTTCATTGTTTCCAGTCTTTGCGTTGCGCTTTCAAACATGCCCAGGTATTTCTCCCTTTTTTCTCTTTCCTCGTTTACAATATTTGCGGGCGCCTTGTTTATGAATTTTTCGTTTCCGAGTTTAGCGTCAACTCTGGCGAGTTCCGCTTTCAAATGTTCTCTTTCTTTGTTCAGTCTGTCTATTTCCTTATCGATCTCGATCAATTCTTCAAGAGGGATATAGATTTCAAC
>JAQVNH010000162.1 GCA_028703215.1 Eubacteriales bacterium | reverse complement strand
AAAGAACTCCTGGTTTGTTTTAAATGCCTGCATCAAAATAAATAACAGCGGCAGAAGAATACATATTGCCCAAAATATCAGAGCAAACCGCCAAAATATATTTGCTAAGGTGAATTTTTCTTTTCTCATTTGCCTGAGTCCTCCTTAATATTCAACGGGATCTCTGTCGCCGAATTTGTCGATCAAAATCTTCGTAAGCACAAGAATCACAAACAAAACCATGCCTATCGCAGAAGCATAGCCGTACTGATGTTTTCCCGTTCCGGACGCAATAGTGCCAAATGCCAGATTGAACATATACAAGCCTATAACATTGGTCGAGTTGCCTGGACCGCCGTTTGTCATGACCATAATGAACTCATATCCCTTGAAAAGGCCGATGATATAGAATAGCAGGCTGACCTTTATAACTCCCCATATCAGGGGTATGGTTATCTTGAATAAACGTGTCATATTACTTGCGCCGTCAATAATAGCGGACTCATAGATGGTTTTGGGGATGGCATTCATTGCGTTCATAAAAATTATCAGGTAAGTTCCCACGCCTCCCCATATCATGCATACCATGAGCGAGGAAAGCGCGGTATTTTCATTCCCGAGCCAGTAGAAGTCTCTGAAATTTTCAACACCAAGGGAAGTCAGAATATTGTTTATCAGTCCGAATCCTCCGTCAAAAACAAAGGTGAATATAAGCGCTACGATTACTGTTGAAAGCACATTCGGGATAAAGAAGACATTCCTGTAGATTTTTTTCTCTTTAAAATTTTTATGCGTAAGCGCGTAAGCAAGCAGCAGAGATAGCATTATGACAACTGCGGGTACGACCACCGTTATTATAAGATTATTTCTTATGACTATCGGAATATACTGATCGGTAAAAAGCTTTTTGAAATTTTGCAGCCCTATAAATGTCGCTTTTGTGGTTCCGTTCCAATCGAGAAGCGAGTAGTATGCCGAAATAATGTTAGGATACAGGCCAAATACCAAATATCCCAGCATTGCAGGACCTACCGACAGCCAAAGAAATACTGTCTTCTGAAACTTCTTTTTGGCTCTCCACCCGTAGGATTCCGGCTTGTCGCTCTTGTTTTTTACCGATGGCAACCTTTTCCGCTTAAGAAAACTCAATTAATAGTCCCTCCCTTGAGTTGCATGCCTGTGCGCCCAAAAAGCGCTTGCGAGAAAGTCCTTTCAAGTCCAAGGAACATTGTATCAAATATAACAAAAAACAATATGCTTAAAATTGCTGCATCCACCGATGATTGGCTTCTATTAATTCCATTCCCATTTTTCTCACCTGAGCACTTTTCAGATGTTTGCAAAGGGGATCATTGTACAATGCTTCCATAGCCATGTCCTTATCTCCCTTTAGTCCGGCTTCCGCAGTCAGATTCTGATTTACTGCATGCGGCAATACCAGTTTCAGCAAGGGTTCGGGAAGTTCTCCGGCGCACAGAGGTCTGAAGCCAAGCTCATTAATAGCACCCGGCGTTTCAACGATAGTTCCTTTCGGAAGGTTCAATATCTGACCAATATTGGGAAGGTTCGCGACATCTACGATCTCTTTCCTGTTTATTAGTGCTCCTGCTATTTGCGCTGCGGCCTCTCCCGAAAATTTTTCAGACACTTTTTCAGTTCCGCTGATATAGTCATTGAGCAGCTGCGTTTTTTCGCTCATCCATTTTTTCCGGTCCTCTATCGAGGTCCTAACAAAGCTGTATTTTTTAAGTTTTTCTTTATTTCCGGTTATAAGACCTGGAAAAAACTCCGCGGAATGCCTGTCCTCGGAGTATGTGAGAAAGCCGTATTTTTCATAAAGGCTGCTGAATAAGGGCCCGTATGACCCGGCCTTTTCCCTGCCTTTGTATAATTCATCCAAAACCTCAAGCAAGGAACGCCCCGCAAGTTTTCTTTTGAGAAGCTTGTATCCTTCCTCTCCTCTTACCGAAAAATCTAGTATCCAGAAAAAATGATTCACTCCGGCAAAATTCGCCCGTATCTCTTCTCTGCTTTCAAGACCAAAGAGGTCTGCAAGCGTGTCGCATACTTCAAATACTCCATGACAAAGACCCACAGTCCTTGTGCATCCTGTTTTATATAAAACGTTCGTCAGCACCGAAAGCGGGTTTGTGTAGTTCAGTACGACAGCGCGCGGACAATATTTTTGAATGTCCTCCGATAGCCCTTTAAACACGCTGATATTTCTGAGAGCTCTGGACCAGCCTCCGGGACCTACAGTGTCTCCGACCGTATGGTATATGCCATACTTCTCGGGTATCGCAAGATCGCTGCGCATAGCCTCGAGTCCGCCTGTGGATATTGTTATAAGAACGATATCCGCGCCTTCCAGCGCGCTTTTTTGGTCTCCTGTATAATTGAATGTGCAATCGGTTCCTCTAATCTTGCGCAGCATCGATCCGTATCTGGCCATCCTTTCACCGGCTGAAGGATCTGTATCAAGCAATTCATAGTGCGCATCCTCAAGGCCGGGAGTAAGGATAAAATCACTCAGCAGTTTAGGCGAAAATGTCACGCTGCCTCCGCCGACAAAAACTATTTTGGTTTTGTGCCTCATTCTGTCTGCCTCTTTTGAAAAGGGGTGCGAAATATCACTATTCCGCATCCCTTTGAGAATTTATCGTTGATTTAAAATTTCCTGACCGAGAATATCTCTGCTTAGTCAGCTTGAAATTTATATCCGTCCAAAAGCGCTTTCTGGAAATATTCCTCCGCTTTAATGAGCGAATCGGTTGGATCTTTCTTCCCAAGCGCTACATAAACCCTGACATCATTGATCAAGGACCAGGCAGTAGTGCCATAAGTGTTGGGATCGTTCAGGACAGCTTCTTTTGTATCTATATCTATAGTTGCAATATCTCCTGTCGCAAGCTTATCCATGATGACCTTGCACACACCCTGAAGGCTTTCCACTCTTTCAGGATCATCGGTAAAGTCCTTCCTGATAGACAGCATTCCCGAGTTGACGATCTGTTCCTGCACGTCAAGATTCAGGAGCCAAAGGATGAATTCCTTTGCCCAGGCTTTATTGATTTCCGGCTTGTCTTTCCAGATGAATAGCGAATCCTCGGCTGCCTGCTGAACATATATCTTTGAGCCGGTGTTCTCAACAAACGGCATTGCCATGTAACCCCACTCGAAACCGTCGGGAACACTTTCCTTC
>JAQVNH010000161.1 GCA_028703215.1 Eubacteriales bacterium | reverse complement strand
TTCAGAATGAGGCTTGCGAGGTTTTTTCAGGGGAGATACGGCTCGGGTGCTCTCAATATATTCCTGATCGTGGCTGCATTGATACTTTCACAGTTCCGCTGGGTTTATCTATTGGGATACTTGATGATGATTGCGGCGATTTTCAGAATGCTGTCTAAAAACATATTCAAGAGACAAAGGGAACTGGCAATTTATAATAAGGTTATCGGAACAAGAATTAAAACGCTTTATTACAAAGCCTCATCAGCAATAACAAAAGGCAGCCGTTCTTTAAGAATAAAATACGCAGCGCTTGTAAAAAGGCAACAGGACAGGAAATATTACAGGTTTATCAGGTGCAAGGCGTGCAAAAGCATGATGAGGGTCCCAAAAAACAAGGGCAAAGTCAAGATAACATGTCCCGTATGCGGACTTGAAACAACAAGAAAAGTTTAGATGTAAGCGTAAAGCCATCTAATACCAAATAACGCGGAGAAAAGCAATAAAGGAGAACGACAAATGACGAAGAGGATCATATCAGTTTTTATTACGTTTTGCATGCTGCTCACATTCGCATCCTGCAAAAATCCAACTGAAGAAGAAAGTGATGTGTCAACAACGCGATCTTCAGGGACTGCCGGAGCGACGGAAGCTTCAAATACTTCTCAGACATCTGAGCCGAGCGCCAGCGTTTCCCCGACAGATACTTCTGAGACGACTTGCGAGCCTGTGCCGACAGTGACCGAGACAGTCCCGGAAACCGTTGCGGCAACAGTTATTACAGTTGCGCCGACTGAAGTTTTCCAGGGAGAATATTTAACAGTTTTCATCAGCAACTCCGGAGAGAGCGACAAGATAGAATATGATACAAAGCTTGCAGCCAATTGGATGATTAAGACAATACCGCATGAAGGAGGATTCCTCGCGCTGATTCCGATCGAGTGGGATAAAGCGCCTGCTGACTATAATCTGGGGATTAAGGTAACCAGAGACGGAGAAACAGCAGCCGAGACATCGGAGATGGTCAAGGTCAGCAAGAAAGACTTTGAGAAACACTATATAGTAGTGAGCGAAGAACTGGCGGCAACAAGAAGCGATGAAAATTTTGCAAAGGACGGCGTTTACACATCAAGGGCGCGTTCAGCCACTTCTTCCGAGCCGTTATGGGAAGGCAGCTTCATACTGCCGGTCGAAGGAGCAAGGATAACGTGTGACTATGGATTGATAAGATATGTAAATAATGTCGTGGTCGGCAGGCATTCGGGGCTGGATGTATCCATTGCCGCCGGAGCGCCTGTAATGGCTTCAAACGGAGGCAGGGTAACTCTTGCCATGGAGCTCATAGTCACCGGCAATACTATAATAATCGACCATGGGATGAATATTTTCACGGCTTATTGCCACCTGTCAAAAATGTTTGTTGAACAGGGAGATATTGTGGCAAAATACGATGTCATAGGCGAAGTGGGCTCGACAGGCTTTTCTACCGGACCTCATCTGCACTGGACTTTCACGATCGGTGAAACCTTTGTCAATCCGTGGCTCTTTATGGATAAGGATCCGCTTGACTGGCTGGCGCCAACCGAGTAAGGAAAGGTGGTCACAATAATAGTTTTGATTATGATGGAGCGATGATCAGGTTGTTATGGATAATGCTGAGATTATATTCGGTACGGGCGTTGTCAGCTACAAAATTTCTTCAGGTTTGAAACTCCTGAAGAGGTTTCCGAAATCAAATCCCGAGATGATCTTATCTTTGTACTCCGAATAGATGCTTTCGCAGCCTTCTCTAAGGAAGCTGGTGTCTATCCCGGATTTTATCGACAAATATGCTTCGAGAAAAGCGGCGAGCTTGTCGCAGCCTCTGAGAAGGTGTCCGTCAAGAGGATCAAAATCGCAGGAATTGTACTTCGTATTTATTTCATCATCACTCACGGGAGTTATTTTTCCGTCTATTCGCACCTTTGAGCTGAATTCATCTTGAGTGTAGTACTTTATCTCATCGCAAAGATAAACCGGAAGCAGAGGCAGGATCTTTTCGGAGACCTGCATTTTTTCGATTTCCTTGATTATTTCATCAAGTTCTCCGACACTGCGCTTTACCGGAGAAATGATATCGCGGGTGAGAACCTCGGGCAGATCGTGAAAAAGCCCGGTGAAATAATTATTATAGAGTCTTTTATTACAGGCTCCGAGCCGCAGCGAAATAACGTACGCCATTATGGCGACGATGAGCATGTGCCCAAGTACCGAAGTTTCGGGGATCCTGGGAGACTGGGCCCATCTTTGCTGGAATCTTAGCTGGCCGATCAGGTCAAGGAACCCGGACAATTTTTTGTTATTCTGCAGTTTCTTGACGGAATCAAGGTCCAAATGTTCCTCAAGTTCAGACGCGATATTGGCTTTGGTATCTTCCAATCCAAAGGAGCCGCTGCTGAATCGGTAAACTATGGCAAACTCCCAGTTTGTGGCAAGATAATGGGAGGCGCTGAGTATTCTTTTTTCATTGGGGCAATAAGCCGGGTCGAAGAAATAGCTTCGTATTTTTTCCCTGAAATCTCCTGTGATCTTGAAAAAACCCGTACATTCGAGTTTGTTTATAAACCATTCGTTAAGCTCGTTGCCCTTTTTTGACATGAGCTGATGGAAAATCGGCGGCTTAATGTCTGTGAGGGTTATCCTCTGAAGAAGTTCGAAAAGGCCGCCTTCAATAAGCTTTTGCCAATCTATGGGGTTCTTGTTCTCGCTCTCTTCGATATGGGCGAGGATAAAGGCATACACCATTTTGTGAGACTGCTTGTCAAGCTCTGTGAAGCCTTTGTGCGGGCGAAGGTGGTCATTCCATCTTTGCATCGTTGCCGCATAGTATAAATATTCAAAAAAGGCCGGATCGATCAATTCTTCACTCTCCTTTCAAACACAAGTCCCGTCATGATAATATTAGCTCAATTTGCCCGTCTGTTCAATAGAAGCGGCTCAAAGCCGATATCGCCCAATAATAGGATTTCATTCGTATTTTTTGTGGTATAATTATTTTTATTACAGGAGGGCAGGCATGAAAAAGGCAATATTGATATATAATCCGAAATCCGGGGCACGGATTATTCCGAGGAAGCTGGATCACATCCTTGAGAAATTCCTGTCCGCGGGGATAATAGTTCATCCTTACAGATTGGATGAGGTCGGGATAAAGAATTTTGAAGAAG
>JAQVNH010000160.1 GCA_028703215.1 Eubacteriales bacterium | reverse complement strand
CTGAAAAGTGCCCACTCCTAAATCACTCGCGCGCATAAAACCATTGGTCCCCTTGACGATCTGCTCATCTGTGAGATCGCGCAGCTCCTCGCTGTCTTTTATGTCAAATTTAGTCATAAATTGCTCAACTAAAACCTCGGCGGTTTTTTTTGGCGAAAACGCTGTCGGTATACCGCTCATCATTATCATGCGGTCAATAAGAGGAGCTGCATCGTCCAGCATCGGAAGGACCGATACGATAGATCCTCCGGCTGATTCGCCCGCCGCCGTGACTTTGTTTGGATCTCCTCCGAAAGCCGCTATATTTTTATGGATCCATTTCAATGCTTCAACAACATCCAGCAGTCCGGGATTTGCGCAATAATTGCCGTCTAATCCTGAAAAATCAAGAAACCCGAAAGCGCCGAGCCGATAATTTATCGTGACGACCACAACATTGAAATCTCTTGCAAGTACTGTGCCACTATATAGCGATTCCCTTCCGCTGCCTTGCACAAAGGAACCGCCGTGCACATAAAAAAGCACCGGAGAACTCCCGTCAGCCTTCACATTTCTCCATATATTCAATGAAAGACAGTCGTCTCCGTTATGCCTGGACAAATACCCGGGTTGTTTAGCAACCGGGGAGAATGATTGCGCGTCAATAATATCGTTGGACTTTGGAACAGGAACCGGAGCGCGGAAACGAAGCTCTCTGACGGGAGGCAGCGCATATCGGATACCTTTGTAAACCTGAACCATTCCTCTTTGCGTCCCGCGGTAAACTCCCGTATCGGTACTTGCCATACAGTCTTTTTTTAATATCAAAACTTTGCTCCCCTGTTGCTTGATCACCCAAAATATGAACTGTATCAATTATATCATTATTTGGTTTTTTGCAATAAAGCCTCTCGGTATGCTCCTTGTTGTATCTATGCTCTATCTTTGCGTCCAAGCCCCGTTCGGCGAAGATGCCGAATAAGTCCCGGCAGAAGAGCTATAGGCATATTTATATGCGTTAAAAAACGGTATGCTTACAGTATATATTCCGATCCTGACATCGGCGGGCATCTTCACTTCGGTAAGACCTTTGTTGTGCTCGAAAGCGTAATTTCCTATCCTTGTCACAGTGTCCGGAATAGCAACCCGGGTGAGCCGATTGTCGGAAAAGGCATAGTCTCCTATGTATGTTATGCCATCCGGTAATGTTATGCTCGTAAGATCGTTAGAGAGAAATGCAAAATCACCGATACCCGCAACCTTGACTCCATCCACCCGGCTCGGAATATTAAAATCAGGATTGGGCGAACCTATATGCGCGATCAAATTGCTTCCGTCCATAATATAATAGTTGGCAAAACCTTTCCCCAAGGTTATTTTGTCCTCGATCAGACCTTTGAACGCCGATTTTCCTACCTGTGTTACAGAGTCAGGAATCGATACCCCGACGAAATCATTCCATGCAAACGCAAAATCACCGATACTTAATACACTCTCAGGAATTGACACCGCAGAAAGAGAGTTGGAAGCAAATGCTGAAGCTCCTATACTCGTTACGCTGCCGGGGATCGTTATCCCGGTCAGTCTGTTAGATTCAAAAGCGTTATCACCGATTGAAGTCACACTGTCAGGTATTGTCATGACAGTTAGCAGGTTTTCGCAGAACGCATAATTTTCAATGCTGCTGATGTTTTCAGGTAAAATAATACGGGTAAGCTCGTTGCTTCTGAAAGCATATTCGCCTATTGCGGTAACGCTGTCCGGTAATGTCACAGCGGCAAGCTTATTGTACATGAATGCGCCTGTACCTATTACCGTAACGCTTTCGGGAATAGCTATGCCTGTCAGCAAATTATTCCTGAACGATTGGTCGCCGATATAGGACACTCTTCTTCCTAATGTCACACCGGCAAGGGAATTCCATGCGAACGCGGCTTCTCCGATTGATGTCACGGTATCCGGAATCACAACACCGGTAAGAGCCTTTTTCTCAAACGCGCCTTTGCCGATCGAGGTCACTTCTGCTCCGCCGATCTTGTCGGGTATGACAACATTCCTTCCGCCGGCGATGTCATAATCCGTTATTTCTCCGTCCGCAAATGAAAAATACCGTTCACCGGTTGCAGCTGCAGAAATCGATGACATTGCTACAGTTGGCTCTGATGTATTATCTGTCGTTTCCTCCGGCTGTTTGGAGCATCCGATCAGCATTGCGGGAAGTGTGATATATAAAACCACGATAAGCGCCTTATTCTTGTCGAACATTTTTTCTGGACCCCTTTTATTCATATGGGCGGAGGCATTTGTTATTGCCTCCGCCCATAAAAAAATCAATACATTTTAAAACTCGTCTTTTATCTTGCCAGCGTGCTTTGGTTGCTGCCGTCAAGATTCATGACCTTTATTACTGCGTTCATTATTTGTGATGACGGATCACGCACATAATCCATCAGCATGAGCTTATTATTCACAAGATTCATGTATATTCCGTATGAGACGCCTGAAAATACTGACTTTTTGTCGCTGCCATCCATCTTGCAGCTCTTTATTGTGTAATTCCATCCATAAGCGGTGTAATCGAAATCTTCTTCATATTCGGAATAGTAGATCCTGCCGTCATATGCATTTACATTCAATATAGGCAATGTATTTGAACTTACGACAGTTTTATTATTTTTGCCATCCAGATCGCATGTGTTAATGCTGTTATTGTAATCTACATATACTATTTTCTCATCACTTAACACATAAGCCTTTACAGCTGCGGTCAATAAAACTTGCGGATCCTTGCCATCAGGTTTGGTCCTGAACATATTGCCCTGATTGTCAAAGTAATACAGCTGATTTTCAAAAACAAGCGGTGAATTTCCGAAAGGAAACAAAACCTCCTCATTTTTGCCGTCAAGAGATGATCTGCATATTGACATTTTATCCTGATAATCCGGATTTCTTTTCATGTAATATAGGTAGTTATTATAAAAGAACATCCCGTAGCTGTATTCATTATTCAGCTTCTGCAATTGAGAGCCGTCAAGCCTTACTCTAAATATGTTATATGTTCCATCGATTTCCTTTCCCTGATTGCCGGAGAAATACAACCAATCATCGAAAACGACCAGCGACCATCCGAAACCGTCAAAAATCGTTTTAAGTCCTGTTCCATCCTTATTAGCCGAATAAATATGCGCTGTATCGTTTGTGTCATAGTC
>JAQVNH010000159.1 GCA_028703215.1 Eubacteriales bacterium | reverse complement strand
TTTTGCATTACTTTACTTCTTTAAGCGATGAGAAGATTAGGAAGCTCTGCAGCCTTTTCGGCGCCGGTGAAGGTGATACGAAGAGGCTGCTTTTTGAAGTCGTGATTCCCAAGATAGCCGATATGATGAGCATGCCTAAAGATGCGGCGTATGAGGACATTTCATAGCAAATGCTTGACAGAGTCGCGGAAATCTCAGGTGTGGAAAGGTTTAAAATATATAAACTGAACGAGATACTCAACGAAATCTCACGATTGTATAAACCTTCAGAAGACAGATTTTTTAAAGACATACCACAGTTTTTGAGAAAGTCTGATGTCTTGTCTAAGGTTCTGAAAACCCAAATAATCAGCAGTATTGCGGGAGTGCTTTTCGAAGGGTTCAAAGTCCCTGTGTCTAAAAAAACCGGGAGGAAATCAAAAAAATGACAGAGTGGGAAGAGTTGATTCAAAAATGCACAAAGTGCAAGAAGTGCGAACTCCACAACAGCAGGAAGAATGTCGTGGTCGGCAGGGGAAATGTCAATGCGCCGGTCATGCTCATCGGCGAGGGGCCCGGAGAACAGGAGGATATCCAGGGGATACCTTTTATTGGAGCTGCCGGCCGGCTTCTTGATGTATTGCTCAACTCGCTCATGTTAGGGGAAAAGGACTATTACATAACCAATATTGTTAAATGCCGTCCGCCTTCAAACAGGATCCCGACAGACGAGGAGGCATATGCTTGCATGCCTTACCTTAGAGACCAGTTCACGCTGGTCAAACCAAAAATAATCGTTTGCCTCGGAGCGACCGCCGTAAAATATATAATAGACAGAAAGGCAAAGATCACTGCAATCAGAGGAAACTGGCAAGAGCAGAAAGGCATATTTGTAATGCCGACTTTTCATCCGGCTGCGCTTTTAAGAGATCCCTCAAAAAAACCGCTTATGTTCAGTGACATGAAAAGTGTCAGAGAGAAGCTGGAAAGCATGAAATAAAAAATAAAAATAATCACAAAAAAACACTTGCAATGGGTTTTTTTATGTAGTAGAATACTAAATGCTGTGACAAGACATACGATGAAGCGGAAGGTTGCCATCACAGGATGGGTTTTTCCGCAGAGAATGTCCGATTTGTAAAACCGGGCGACAAGTCACTGTACACAATGCTTTTACACAGGTCGACTGTGTCTGATTGAAGCAGGAAATGCCCAGGTTTGATGGTTGAAAAACCGAGAATTCTGGGTTTTATAATGACCAACCAGGATACGCCCGGCATAGTGTACAAAATTTCAGCTCGATGTATGAAAGTTTATAGGGGGTATAAGAATGGCAGACAAACAAAGGATCAGAATCAGACTTAAGGCATACGATCATCAGATACTTGATGAATCGGCAAAGCGCATTGTTGATACTGTTATCAGGACAGGCGCAGACGTTTCGGGACCCGTGCCTCTTCCTACAAGAAGAGAGGTAATAACCGTACTCCGAGCACCGCATAAATACAAAGATTCGCGCGAGCAGTTTGAAATGCGCACGCACAAAAGGCTCATCGATATATTGATGCCGAACCCAAAGACTGTTGACGCGCTCATGAAGCTTGACCTTCCGGCGGGCGTCGATATAGAAATAAAGTTATAAGAATTTGTTAAGTTCAACCGCTGGCGGATGAACCAATGACAGGAGGAATCGAAACAATGAAGAGTTTTATGATTGGCAAGAAGATAGGCATGACCCAGGTTTTTGACGAGAATGGTCTTTGCCTGCCGGTTACCGTTATCGAAGCGGGTCCGTGCACGGTCATTCAGAAGAAATCGCAGGACAGCGACGGTTATACCGCGGTAAAAGTTGCCTTTGGGAAAGTTCCCGAAAGAAAACTCAACAAGCCTGAAAAGGGACAGTTTGCTAAGATAAAAGCAGAAACAAAAAAATATCTTAAAGAATTCCGTGTTGACAATATCGACGGATTTCAGGTCGGACAGGAATTGAATGTCGAAGACATGTTCAAGTCCGGAGACAGTGTGGATGTATCGGGGATATCAAAAGGAAAGGGTTTTGCAGGAACAGTCAAGAGATATCACACAGCAATAGGAAGATGGACTCACGGCTCCAAATATCACAGACGCGCCGGTACGATGGGATCGGGAACAAGTCCCGGGAGAGTTTACCCCGGAAAGAAGCTCCCCGGTCATATGGGAGTTGTCAGAGTGACCATACAGAATCTCAATGTAGTAAGGGTTGACAGGGAAAGGAATCTGCTGATTTTGAAAGGCGCAGTTCCCGGGCCTAAGGGTACGATTCTGGAAATCAGAAATACCATAAAGGCTTAAACCAAAACGAGGGAGGACTTAAGATGCCAAAGGTAGATGTATTTAACATAAACGGAGAAGTTGTCGGAGAAATCGAACTGAGCGACAACATTTTTGGCGCAGAAGTAAATGAAAATGCCTTACACGAGGCAGTGCTCAACCAGCTTGCCAACAGGAGGCAGGGAACTCAGTCGACAAAAACGGTAAGCGAGGTCAGCGGCGGAGGAAAGAAACCCTGGAAGCAAAAGGGCACTGGCAGGGCAAGGCATGGAAGCATCCGCTCGGCACAATGGAGAAAAGGCGGCGTTGCTCTCGGACCGACTCCGAGAAGCTATCGTTACAATCTTCCCAAGAAACTCAGAAGATTGGCAATGAAGTCAGCGCTTAGCTCAAAGGTTGCGGATGGCAGTATAAAGGTACTTGATGAGTTGACATTCGAAAATATCAAAACAAAGCAAGTCGTTGAGATGCTGAAAAATTTAAAGATAAGCGCTACCGCCCTTATAGTTCTTGAAGGCGGCAATAAAACTGTCGAAAAGTCCGCAAGAAATGTTCCGGGAATCAAGACAGCTCTTGTTAATACGATAAATGTATTCGACATTTTGAAATATGAAAATTTTGTCATTACAAAGAACGCTGTTACGAAGGTTGAGGAGGTGTACGTGTAATGAAAAACGCCGAGGATATAATAATAAAGCCATATATTACAGAGCAAAGCAATGAAGCGATATCCGCTGGCAGATACACCTTTATTGTTGATGTCAGAGCTACCAAGACGGAGATCAGGGGTGCTGTGGAAAAGCTCTTCGATGTAAAGGTCGTTTGTGTTAATACGGCAAATTACAGGGGAAAAGAGAAGAGGCTTGGTAAAAACACAGGCAAGACACCGAATTGGAAAA